>JAFAYS010000325.1 GCA_019240175.1 Chloroflexota bacterium
GGCGCTTGCCGATGCTCAACTCTTTTTGCGGCTCCGGGTGAGTCTGTGGCGTCCACTTGGTCGTGCCGTTCGCGCCGGCTCGATCCGGCTCACGATTCTGGACGGGCGGCTGTGGACGCGGCTGGTTACGCCGTCGATCCTGGATCGAGTCGCCGAGCGCCATGTCGGCACGCACCGGCGCAGGCCGGGAGCCGTTGTCACGTCTGGGCGCGGACTGCTGATTCTCGCGCTTGGGCACAGGCTTCGGCTGGAACGCGTCGGGATCTTCCAGATCTGCCAGCGCCCGCCACGCATCGGGATCTTCGTCGAACAGGCCTTCTTCGCCCGCAACGATCGGGTTCGGGCCGCGACGCGACGCAGCCGCCGGCGTGATACCCTCGGCGTTGCGCGACTGCGCCTCGGCGGCAACGCGCTTGCGCACATCGGAGATCTGCTTGGCGGTGCAGTCGATCGTGTTGCCGTCGCCGAGCTGAACTGTCACATTTTCCTTGACCACGTTGACCGCGATCACCTCGCCGGGGCCTTCCTCGGTCTGGACCCAATCGCCGCGCTGCGGTAGCTCGGCTTTGATCTCAAGATACTGCTCATGCTCATACGAAAGACAGCAGAGCAGCCGTCCGCAGACGCCGCTGATCTTGCTGGGATTGAGCGGCAGGTCCTGATCTTTGGCCATTTTGATCGAGACCCGCGCAAAATCTGGCAAAAAGGTCGAGCAGCAGAGCAAACGCCCACATGGCCCGATGCCGCCCAGCAGCTTGGCCTCGTCGCGCGGCCCCACCTGACGCAGCTCGATCCGCGTGCGAAATGTGCGCGCCAGATCGCGCACCAGCGCCCGAAAATCGACGCGCTTGTCGGCGGTGAAGAAAAAGGTTAGCCGCGAGCCATCAAAGTTGTACTCGGCCTTGATCAGCTCCATCGGCAGCTGATGCTCGGTGATCTTCTCGCCACAGATTTGTAGCGCTTCGGGCTCGTACTGCTGAAGATGCAGCAGACTTTGCAGATCCTCGTCGGTGGCGCGGCGCAGCACAGGCTTAAGCTCGCCAATGACCTGATCTTGTGTAATCTCGTTGGCCAGTGTCGCGACGCGGCCTAGCTCAGGGCCGCGCACCGTCTCGACGATCGCCCAATCACCCAGGTCGAGCGGCACTTGTACCGGATCGAAGTGATAGGTTTTGCCCGAATCTTTAAAACGAATGCCAACCACTATCGGCATAATAGCTCCAGGAGATCTTTATAACAGCTTTAGATCGTGGGATGCTAAAGCGGTACTTGCGGTTCAGGTTAGTATAGCAAACGGGTATAGCAGGGGCAAACCGAAGAACCAAAGAACAAGGGAACAAAGCAGTACCAAAATTCCCCTCTCCTGTGGCAACGGGAGAGGGGAAAGCACGCTAGTGCTAGGGGTGAGGGCCTGACTCCACTAGCCGCGACAGTAGAACAGCCGCGCCGGCAGAATATTCAGCGGCTCGAAGTCCAGCTCAACGCTCTTGAAGACCTGCTGTAAGTAGGGCCTGGCCGCGTTGGAGAACTGATACACCAGAAACGCGCCGCGCCCGCTCAGCGCCTGATACGACGCCTCGAGAATGCTTGAGCGAACCTCGGCGGGCATGGTGCTGTAGGGAATGCCCGAGATAATATAGTCGGCGTGCGTCAGGCCGAGCTGCGCCAGCACCGTGCCGATCTCAGCCGCCGAGCCATGAATAATATGCAGCCGCGTATCGTCGATCGTGCGCCGCAAAAACTCCACGAACTCGCCGTTGGTCTCGAAGACAATCAGCGTCGCGTTGGGCCGCATGCGCCGCAGAATCTCGGTGGTGAATACGCCCACGCCGGGGCCGTACTCGACGATCACATCGGCGATCTTCCAATCTACGCGCCGCAGCAGACGATTGATCAAAAAGCGCGTGCTGGGAATGGCCGAGCCGAGCATCTTGGGATGCGTGACAAAGTTACGGCCAAAGACCAGCGCGCGGTCAAGCCAGGATGGCTCTTTCTTCAGGGCCACAGACATCTCCTCATGAGCAGCACCGACGCTAGCGCGTCACACGTGCTGAGTCCTTCGCAGTGGGAATATGCAGCGTCACGTTCTCGAAGGCGAGCTGCGGATTAACGTTTTCGGCCAGCTGCTGGCGCGTCGTATCGAGCTGCACAAGAAACTGCTGAACCTGCGCTAGCGACAAGCTCTGCGCAACCACGTCGAGCTCCTCCTGGCGATCAAGGTGTGTGATCGCGGACGGATTGCCGCTGCGCAGCAGCAGCACATCGCGCCACCAGCTTTGCCAGAGCCGCAACCACTCGATCGCGGCTGTGTGCTCGCCGCGATACTCCTTGGCCCGCTCCTCGGCCCAGCGCAGCCGCGCCACACGCGAGGCCGCGCCAAGCTGGATCAGCACATCCAGCCGCTGCTGCTGTTCTTCCAGCAGGTTCGGATCTTCAACCGCGCGAAACGCCCAGCCGATCCGTCCGGCGCTCCACGCGGCGATCAGCGCGGCATCGCCGGCTGCGACGTTGTAGCGCTCTTGCAGCGCCCGCGCGACAACATCCCGCGCGAGCGGACGCAGCCGCAGCACCCGGCAGCGCGAAACAATCGTCGGCAGCAGATCGCCCGCTCCCTGCGCGATCAAGATCAGCACCGCGTAGGGCGGCGGCTCTTCCAACGTTTTGAGCATCGCGTTCGAAGCCGCCTCGTTGAGCGCCTGCGCGTCGTCAAG
>JAFAYS010000386.1 GCA_019240175.1 Chloroflexota bacterium
GGCTGTTGGATCGCAAAGACCAGCTCCGGCGCTGAGCGTGTCGTCGTAGTGCAGCTGCGGGCTGTCGGCGATCCCGATCGCCGCCGCGATGCCGCCCTGGGCGTAGCGCGTGTTGCTCTCGGCGAGCGCGGCCTTGGTGATCACCAGCACGCGACCGTGCTGCGCCGCCTGAAGCGCCGTAAACAGCCCGGCGATCCCGCTGCCGATGATGATGTAATCGTACATAATTGCCTCGCAGAAGGTTGATCGGAAATGCCCGGCCTGATCGGCGCTAGTGCAGTGCCAGCATGCGCTCTAGCGCTACACGCGCCCAATGCTTGGTCGTTGCGTCAACCGTGATGCGATTGACGACCTGTCCCGCCAGCAGATTGTCGAGCGCCCAGGCGAGATACGCCGGGTGAATGCGGTACATCGTCGAGCAGGGGCAGACCACCGGATCGAGGCAGAAGATCAGCTTGTCGGGATGCTCCTGTTGGAGTCGCCGCACCATGCTGATCTCAGTCCCAACCGCCCACTGCGAGCCGGGCGCTGACGCCGCGATCCTGGCCAGGATCAGCTCGGTCGAGCCGTAGATGTCGGCGGCTTGCACCACCGGCAGCTCGCACTCAGGGTGCACGATCACGTTGATGCCGGGATAATCGCGGCGCGCCTGCTCGATCTGCTGCACTGTAAAGCGCTTGTGCACCGAGCAGTGACCTTTCCACAGAATGATCCGCGCCTGCCGCAGCTGGTCGGGCGTGTTGCCGCCGAGTGGCCGGCGCGGATCCCAGACAACCATCTGTTCCAGGGGAATGCCCATCGCCCAGGCGGTGTTGCGGCCAAGATGCTGATCCGGGAAGAACAGCACGCGTTCGCCGCGCTCAAAGGCCCAGCGCAGCACATGCTCCGCGTTCGACGAGGTGCAGACGCTGCCGCCGTGCTCGCCGCAGAACGATTTGAGCGCTGCCGCCGAGTTCATGTAGGTGATTGGAATAACCGGCTGGGTTGCCCCGCTGGCCGTGCCGAGCAGCGCGGTGAGCGCGTCCCACGCGTCGAGCACATCGTCTTCGTGCGCCATATCCGCCATCGAGCAGCCGGCGGCCATGTTGGGCAGAATCACCTGCTGATGCGGCTGCGCCAGCACATCCGCGCTCTCGGCCATGAAATGCACGCCGCAAAACACAATATAGTCGGCCTCTGGTCGGGCGGCGGCCAGCTCCGATAGCTTGAACGAGTCGCCGCGCAGATCGGCGTACTTGATGATCTCGTCGCGCTGGTAGTGATGGCCCAGGATCAGCAGCCGCTCGCCAAGCTCGGCTTTGGCCCGGCGAATCCGGCGATCTAGCTCGGTCTGATCCAGCGCACGGTACTCAGCCGGCAGCTGCGGCTGCGTCGGTGCGTTCAGCGGGATCGTGTCGGTTTGGCTGGCGCCGGGGCCGTAGTGTGGCGGCAAGGGCGCGTCGAAGTGCCAGGGATCGAGCGTTAGCTGCGGTGAGCAGTTGGTCAAGGGCGGTGCGGGCAAGGTTGTCATGATCGTTCCTTTAGATAGTAAAGGTTATATGGACCTTTACTTGGGCTACAAAAAAAGCACACGCCAGCAGATCCGGTGAGTGGTTTCTAGCTAGGCGGGCCTGTTAAAAGCTGATCGGGAGTAAGCTTGCAGCGGTAGAGCTGCGGCGGACGGTGCGCGCCACCCTCGACGCGCTTGCCGGTCGAGACGATCGTGCCGCTGGCCTCGACTTTGCGTCGAAAGTTGGTCGGGTCAAGCGGATGGCCAAGGATGACCTCATAGACTTTGCGCAGATCCGCCAGCGTAAAGGTTGGCGGCAGCAGCTGATAGGCGACGTAGGCATAGCTGACTTTATTGCGCAGCCGCCACAGCGCGTAGCTCAAGATCTCATCGTGATCGAAGGCCAGCGGCGTGGGCACTTGATCCGCCGGAAACCAGCGTGCCTCGCGGTCACCCTGCGCCTCGGGCAGCTGCGCGGCGGTGCTGGACACCAGCGCGTAGTAAGCGACGGCGATGCGATGCTCGCGCGGATCGCGATCCGGGCGGCCAAAGGTGTAAAGCTGCTCAAGATAGGTCGAGGTGAGGCCGGCTTTGGTGTGGAGATGGCGCTGAGCCGCTGCTTCCAGCGCTTCGCCGGTACGCACCCAGCCGCCCGGTAGAGCCCACTGGTCGGCGTAGGGCGCTTTGTTGCGCCGCACCAACAGCACGGAAAGCTCCTGCTGCGCGCCGGGCTGAATACTAAAGATGACCACGCTGACGCCAACCGTGGGCCAGGGCGTTTCGCGCGGCTGTGTCGCTGTCAAAGCTTCGGTTGTATCGCTCGGCTGATTGGTGGTCATAAGCTAGTAATAGTTATATGTACCTTTACCCTAACTACTATACCATACAATCTGTGTTTCGAAAACAGGGCAATCTACGCCGATACGTATTTCGCCAGGGCCAAAATTGCGTGGTCAGTGCCGCGCGATGAGTGGAATCGCCGATGCAGCGCCGCGCCGCCGCCGCTCGATTTTTGCTGCGCCGGGCTGCAAAAAAACTTGACATGTTTTTACTAGGTCCATATAATCTTAGAGTCATCACACATCGTTTGTAGTGCTCTGAAACAGATTCGCGGCGTTTCAGAACCAGCTGTCGTCCGCCTATCCCTTCATATCGATCGGCAACGGTGCCGCCTCTTGAAATCCTGCTGATAAAGCTTGGCAAGAAGCATGCACGAACGTCCATTTCGTCAGCACATCATTCTTTCTTCA
Source organism: Chloroflexota bacterium (assembly GCA_019240175.1). GTDB lineage: Bacteria > Chloroflexota > Chloroflexia > Chloroflexales > Kallotenuaceae > LB3-1. The sequence goes on from JAFAYS010000386.1 coordinate 2,740, forward strand.
AAGACCCTAGCTCAGCGCTGGTCGACTCAGAGCATTACATCAACGAATGATGCTGGCATGTAGTTCACGTGCTTAGTGACCTGACACCCGAGAGTGTGGAGCTTATTGCTGCGACACGGCGAGCGTGGCGCGGCCTCGCCCGCCTCAATCGATCCGACGCCCCGCGCGCCAAGGTAGCGCTGGCTGCTGATTAAGCATTTGGCTCGCCGTACTCGCTGCTGCTTTGAGCGTTATCATCCGAACGATAGTGGAGGCGGTATCTATCCGGGCATGGCTGCGCACGGCGCGTAGCATGACGGTTCAGGCCGTAGATCAGTGGATAAAAACAACATTGCCGATCTCTACAAGCTTTCACCGATCCAACAGGGAATGCTTTTTCATAGCTTGTATACGCCTGAGTCGGGCGTGTATTTCGAGCAGTTCGGCTGGACCGTCAGGGAGCCGCTGAATGTGCCGGTGTTTGAGCGCGCCTGGCAGTACGTCGTGGATCAGCATCCGATCTTGCGCACCAGCTTTTTCTGGGAAGATCTCGACGAGCCGCTGCAAGTCGTCAACCGCCGCGTCCAGCTGCCGATCATAGAGCTGGACTGGAGCGATCTTTCGCCGGAGCAGCAGGAAGCCGAGCTTGAGGCCTATCTGCAAGCGGATCGCCAGCGCCCCTTCGATCTGTCGCAAGCGCCCCTGATGCGCGTGTCATTCATTCGCGGCGGCGCCTCAACCGTGCATGTGGTCTGGAGCTATCATCACCTGTTGCTCGACGGCTGGTCGGTGCCGCTGGTGATGCAAGATGTGTTCACGGCCTACAACGCGCTGATCGAAGAGCAGGCACCGCGTCTGGCGCGTCGCCGCTCATACCGCGACTACCTGACCTGGCTGCGTAAGCAAGATATGGGCGCGGCTGAGAGCTACTGGCGCGAAACGCTCAGCGGCCTCCGTGCTACCACGCCGCTGCCGATCGATCGCGCGCCGGGCAGCCTCGCCGCCTCCTACGACGATTTTGCCAAAATGCAGATCCTGGTCTCGCCCGAGCACACCGAAACGCTGCAAACCCTGGCGCGCCAGGAGCGGCTCACGATCAACACGATCGTGCAGGGCGCATGGGTGCTGCTGCTCAGCCACTACAGCGGCGAGCACGATCTGGTCTTCGGCGCGACCGTCTCGGGCCGTCCCGCCGACCTGGCAGGCAGCGAAACGATGGTCGGCTGCTTTATCAACACGCTGCCGGTGCGCGTCCAGGTCGAGCCGGAGCTGCAGGTCCGCGATTGGCTGCAAGCCCTACAGCGCCAGCAGGCCGATCTGCGCCAGTACGAGTTTAGCCCGCTGGTGCAGGTGCAATCCTGGAGCGACGTGCCGCGCGGCGAGCCGCTCTTTGAAAGCATCGTCGTCTTCGAGAATTATCCCTCCAACGTTTTCGGCCAGTCGGAAGAGCTGCGAGTCTTCCAAAAAACCAATTATCCGCTGACACTGATCGCGGTGCCGGGTCCGTCGCTGACGCTGCGCATTGGCTACGAGACGCATCGCTTCGACGCGGCCACGATCAAGCGGCTGCTAACGCAGCTTGAGACCGTGCTGGTGAGCATGGCCGATCATCTTGAGCTGCGGCTGGCGGATGTGGACTTCCTGACCGATGACGAGCGCCAGCGGCTGATCCACGACTGGAACAACACGGCAGTCGATTATGCGCAGGATGTTTGCCTGCATCAGCTGGTTGCCGAGCAGGTCGCGCGCACGCCCGAGGCGATCGCGGTCACCTTCGAGGGCCAGTCGCTAAGCTACGCCGAGCTAGACGCGCGGGCGAATCAGCTGGCGCATCAGCTTCAGGCGCTGGGCGTCGGGCCTGAGGTGCGCGTCGGCATCTGCATGGAGCGCTCGCTTGAGCTGGTAGTTGGGCTGCTGGGCATTCTCAAGGCCGGCGGCGCGTACGTGCCGCTCGATCCGGGCTATCCGCCGGATCGGCTGCAGTTCATGCTCGCAGACTCGCAGACGCCGGTGTTGCTCACGCAGCAGGCAATCGCTCAGGTGATGGCCGAGCGCTTCGGGCCAGCCGATCAAAACAGCACATTCCAGGTGCTCACCCTCGATCGCGACTGGTCCACGATCGCCGGGCAACCGACGACGGCTCCGACCACCGCTGTCGAGGCCGGCAACCTGGCGTACATGATCTATACCTCGGGCTCGACCGGGCAGCCCAAGGGCGCGCTTAACGAGCATCGCGGCATTGTTAACCGGCTGCTGTGGATGCAGGATACCTACGGGCTGAATGCGACCGACCGCGTGTTGCAAAAAACGCCCTTCAGCTTCGATGTCTCGGTCTGGGAGTTCTTCTGGCCGCTGCTCACCGGCGCGACGCTGGTCGTCGCCAAGCCGGGCGGACATCAAGACCCGGCCTATCTGGTCGATCTGATCGCCCGCGAGCGCATCACCACGCTGCACTTTGTGCCCTCGATGCTGCGGATCTTCCTGGACGAGCCGAGCCTGGATCGCATCTCCACGCTGAAGCGCGTGATCTGTAGCGGCGAAGCGCTGCCCTATGATCTGCAGGAGCGCTTCTTCGCGCGCAGCAACGCCGAGCTGCACAACCTGTACGGCCCGACCGAGGCTGCCGTCGACGTGAGCTTCTGGGCCTGCCAGCGCGACAGCCGCGAGCACAGCGTGCCGATCGGGCGGCCCGTGGCCAACACCCAGCTCTACATTCTTGACGATCTGCTGAATCCGCAGCCGGTCGGCGCTCCCGGCGAGTTGCATATTGGCGGCGTGCAGGTGGGACGCGGCTATCTCAACCGCCCCGCGCTAACCTCCGAAAAGTTCATCCCCGATCCCTTCAGCCAAAGTCCAAAGGCAAGGCTCTACACGACCAGCGACCTGGCACGCTTCCGCGAAGACGGCGCGATCGAATATCTCAGCCGCATCGATTTCCAGGTCAAGATTCGCGGCAATCGCGTGGAGCTGGGCGAGATCGAGGCCGCGCTAGTCGAGCATCCTGCCGTGCACGAGGTCGTGGTGCTGGCCCGCGAGGACGAGCCGGGCGACATGCGGCTGGTGGCGTACGTCGTCGGGGAACAAAAGAACAAAGAAACAAACGAACAAAGTACCGCTTCCCCCTCGCCTGTCGCAACCGACGCCGAAGCCGGCGGAGGTTCGGGGAAGGGGGACGCAGGGGGTGAGGGCCTGAATCCCGCCGACCTGCGCGCGTTCTTGCAGCCGCAACTGCCGAGCTACATGCTGCCCAGCGCATTCGTCGTGCTTGAGGCGCTGCCGCTATCGCCCAATGGCAAGCTCGATCGCAAGGCGCTGCCCAAGCCGGAGCAGGGCGCAAGCCAGCAGCGGGTCTATGTCGCGCCGCGCACCGAGCTAGAAAAGTCGATCGCCGAGATCTGGGCCTCCGTGCTGCATGTCGAGCAGGTTGGCCTGGAAGATAACTTCTTCGATCTCGGCGGCCACTCGCTGCTGGCGATGCAGGTGCACTCCAAGCTGCGCGAGCATATAGGCCGCGATATTTCGATGCTCGATCTGTTTAAGTATACGACGGTCGGCGCGCTGGCCAGATTTTTGAGCCAGGCCGAGCCGGAAACCTCGGCGATCGAGCAGATCGAGGAGCGCGCGGAAAAGATCGAAGAAGGCAAGAACCGCCGCAAGCAGCGGCTAGAAAAACGACAGCGCACATAATCTGTCTAGGGAGTTGGATCGATGGCTAGTTCTGAAAATACTGGACAGGAGACTGGTCTTGAGATCGCCGTGGTCGGCATGGCGGGCCGGTTTCCTGGCGCCAGGAATATCGAGGCGTTCTGGGGAAATCTCTGCGCTGGCGTTGAGTCGATCACGTTTTGGAGCGAAGAAGAGCTGCTAGCCGAGGGCATCGATGCGTCGATCCAGGCGCAGCCGAACTTTGTCAAAGCCAAGGGCGTGCTCGACGATGTCGAGTATTTCGACGCGCCCTTCTTCGATATCAGCCACCGCGAGGCCGAGGTGCTCGATCCGCAGCACCGGCTGTTCCTGGAGACCAGCTGGGAAGCGCTAGAGCACGCCGGCTACGATCCGCAGCGCTACAAAGGCGCGATCGGCGTCTTCGCGGGAACCAGCCTCAATAGCTACCTGCTTTACAACCTGTATCCCAACGCGCAGCTCATGCAGTCGATGGGCTACATCCAGATGCTGATCAACAGCGATAAAGACTTTTTGACCACGCGCGTTTCTTACAAGCTCGATCTGGAAGGCCCCAGCCTGACCGTGCAGACCGCCTGCTCGACCTCGCTGGTCGCGGCGCATCTGGCCTGTCAAAGCTTGCTCAACGGCGAGTGCGACATGGCGCTGGCCGGCGGCATCACCGTGAACGTGCCGCAGCGCACCGGCTACTGGTACCAGGAAGGCAGCATTTTGTCGCCTGACGGCCACTGCCGCGCCTTTGATGCCAGCGCCCAGGGCACGGTCTTTGGCAGCGGCGTGGGCCTGGTGGTGCTCAAGCGGCTGGAAGATGCGATCAACGACGGCGATACGATTCATGCCGTGATCAAAGGCAGCGCGATCAACAACGACGGCGCAGCCAAAGCCGGCTACACCGCGCCGCGCATCGACGGCCAGGCCAAGGTGATTCGCGCCGCGCAGATGATGGCCGAGGTCGAGCCCGAGACGATTGGCTATATCGAAGCGCACGGCACCGGCACGCCGCTGGGCGATCCGATCGAAGTTGCCGCGCTGAACCAGGTGTTTCAAAGCAAGATCGCCGAGCAGGGCGTCTGCGCGATGGGCACCGTCAAGAGCAACGTCGGCCACCTCGACGCAGCGGCTGGCATCGCGGGTTTGATCAAGTCGATCCTGGTGCTCAAGCATGGCCAGATCCCGCCTAGCTTGCATTTTACGTCGCCCAATCCGGCGATCGATTTTGCCAATAGTCCGTTCTACGTCAACACGCAGCTGCGCGATTGGAACGGCCCCACGCCGCGCCGCGCAGGCGTGAGCTCCTTCGGCATCGGCGGCACCAACGCGCATCTGATTGTGGAAGAGCCGCCCGCGATCGAGGCCGG
>JAFAYS010000663.1 GCA_019240175.1 Chloroflexota bacterium
ACGTCGACAAGGTAATCGGCATCGACCAATCGCCGATCGGACGCTCGCCGCGCTCGAATCCAGCGACCTACACCAAAGTCTTCGATCCGATCCGCCAGCTCTTCGCGCAAACGCCCGAGGCGCGCGCCCGTGGCTACGACGCCGGACGCTTCTCGTTTAACGTCAAGGGCGGACGCTGCGAGGCTTGTCGCGGCGAGGGCATGGTCCAGATCGAGATGCAGTTCTTGCCCGATCTGTTTGTGACTTGCGAGGTCTGCGACGGCACGCGCTACAACCGCGAAACACTGGATATTCGCTATCGCGGCAAAACGATCGCCGAGGTACTGGCGCTGACCGTGGAAGAAGCCCACGCCTTTTTCGAGCGCATCCCGGCGATCAATAACCGGCTGCAAACGCTGCTCGACGTCGGGCTCAGCTATCTACGCCTGGGACAGCCGGCCAACACGCTCTCAGGCGGCGAGGCCCAGCGCATCAAGCTGGCCAGCGAGCTTGCCAAGCGCTCCACAGGCCGTACCATCTACATCCTGGACGAGCCGACCACAGGCCTGCACTTCGCAGACGTCGAGCAGCTATTGCGCGTACTACAGCGCCTCGTCGACGTCGGCAACACGGTTTTGATTATCGAGCACAACCTCGACGTGATCAAAAGCGCCGACTGGATCGTGGATATTGGGCCGGAGGGCGGCGCGGCAGGCGGCAATGTCGTGGTCACGGGCACGCCCGAAACCGTCGCCGATCACCCCGAGTCATACACCGGCTACTACCTACGGTCGGTGCTGGAAAGCACGACATGATAGCATCCTTATAAGAACGCCTTCTCAGGTAATCCCAGAAGTACTAGCGATGCATCCCACTTGCGCCTTGCCCGTGTTGTTGACGTTTCTTAACGCCGCTGTGTAGAATGAGCCATACTAGCTTGCACCATACCTGCCTGCGGTTAATCCCACGCACCGAAGGAGCTTTTATTTATGGCATCGGCGAATCCGAGCGTGCAGCAAACTGACCTGGAACCACGGTTCTACCCGAATAAAATTGCTCGCCTAGCCTTGTTGAGTCTTGAAGATGTCATGGGCCGAAATGGCGTGAACGCCCTGTTGAACCTGGCCGGAACCAAACATTTGGTGAATAGCTATCCCGCCAACGATTACAAACGTGAATTTCCCTTCAGCGATCTTTCAGCGATCATGGAGGCCATGGAAACGATGTACGGCGTTCGTGGCGCGCGCGGTATGGAGCTGCGAGCCGGGCGCTACGCGTTCAACCTCGGCCTGAAAGAGTTTGGTCCGCTGCTGGGCGTCGGCGATCTCGCGCTGAAGCTCATGCCGATGACGATCAAGATGAAGATCACGCTCAATCTGACGGCGCAGACCTTTGCCCGCTTCTCGGATCAGCCGACCCGCGTCGAGGAGCGCAAGGGCCAGTTTATGTACATCATCGAGAAGTGCCCGGTCTGCTGGGGCCGCCACACCGACCGACCGTGCTGCTACATCGCGCAGGGTATTCTGGAAGAAGCGCTCAACTGGGTCACCGGTGGCCGCAACTTCAAAGTTCAGCAGCTTGAGTGCCGCGCCATGGGCAACAACGAGTGTGTGTGGGCGATCGATAAAGAGCCGATCGACTAGCGCTGCGCACGGTCTTGGTCGCTGCGCGGCGGAGTACCAGAACCGCGCAGGACCACGCATTCATCTCGCTGTAATCTTGGGGCGTTGTCGAAGGTCGTGCTTGCTATCTACACTAGAAACATCCGTCAGCCTGTCGTAGAGCATCCTGGCTGATTCCGATACCTGATGGATGGAGTTACTGCCTATGAAGCGCGTCGTTATACGAACATCTACCCCAATTGCTCCGTTTGGAGAGCCGGCGCGAGAGCTGCGTGTCCTCAACAAGCCGCTGTGGCTCCTTCAGCGCGACTTGCTGGCTCGCCATTGCCAGAGCACGATCGAGATCGAGAGCGGCGAAGAGCTGCCGGAAAGCAACGAAGAGCTGCTCGTCCACTGCGATCATCATTTCTTCAATGCACCGCTGATGGACACATTCATCGCCGAGGCCCGGCGCAGCGGTCGCGCCTGTCAGCTTGCCTTCGCCCTCGACGATAAAGCGATTACCACGCATGCGCTGGCGCTGCAAGAGTCGATTCGCAAGCAGGACGATGTGTATGTGGCCGATGTTTTTTACTATCCGCACGGGCCGCAGGAAACGCCGCGTCCGCTGGTGATC
>JAFAYS010000820.1 GCA_019240175.1 Chloroflexota bacterium
AGGCGTCGCGGGTCCGGGCTGAGAAAGCGCGTGCGATCGACAAAATTAGGCGACGCATGGATTCCGAGTAGAATATTAGTGTTTGGTATAGCCATACCGTCTATACCAGAACGAGTTTAGCATGATGAATAACCGTGATTTGGAAAAAGCGCAGCGGCTACAGGCAGAGGTTCGGAAACCAGCGCCGTTGTCGTTCAAGGAAGCGCAAGATCGTCTGCCGGAGCTGGTGATGGCTGAGCTTGCCGGCGAGGATGTCGACACGGCCTTTGCCGACGTCTTCCTAACCTTCAACCATTATCCCGAGCTCGCCGATCAGTATGAGCTTTTGCTTGAGGAGATGCGCAGCGATCTTGCCGATCCGACGCCGGTCGCGCCGCTGGCCACATCGTCGCAGATCTTACCCGGCAAGCAGCAGGCGACGCCCGGCATTATTCTGCGCCGCCTGGGTGAGCAGCTGCGTGGCTTTCTGGTTCAGCTTATGCCGAAGCCGCTGCCGGAGCCGCTGACTGGCCACTTGAGCGATGAGTCGCTAGAGTATATCAGCGAGTGGGTTCCCGATCAGCTGGTGCAACTAACGGTTGAACTGCAACCGCTGGACGCCGACTCCTGGGAGCTGGTTGTGATGCTCCTGCCGGCCTCGGATACCGCCTGGCATGTCGTGGCGACGCTGGATGGCGTCGAGCTGCCGGTGATTGCCCAGGACGAGTATGAGACGCGCTTTGGGCCGCTCGACGCCGTACCAACCGAGCGGATCACGCTGGTATGTCGTCCTGATACTTAGTGACGAGCTGCATCCCACGAAATAAAATAAGGATCACGCCGGCGACGCCAAAGCCCAGACCACTGGGCCCTCCCAGCTCAAACAGGCTTGGGATCATCGTGGGGATGATAGCTTCGGTAAGCAAGCCGCCGAAGAAGATCATCAAACCGGCTATGAGCAGCCAGGTTGATGCGCTGTAGTGCCTGGGGTAGAGATACAGATTTCCCCGCACCATACGCGCCTGTGAGCGCGCTGTGACCACGCCCAGCAGCACCGAGCCGCAGATGATTGCGCCCAGCACCAGCCACCAGACCGGCGCTGGGATGAACTCGCCGATCAGGTAGATCAGCGGTGTAACCAGGGCCATCGCGGCACCGCCCAAAAAGTAGCCGAGCGTTGAGCCGCCCAGATGCGCCCACCAGGTGAGCTTCCGCTCAGGCGGATTGGTGATTTGCCGACGCTCGGCACGGAGCAGCAGCGCGATAAAGAGCGGCGTGATCAGGCCAAGCATGAGCCAGATGCGGCCTACAGTTTGCAGTAGTTGAATATCGGGGCTGAGACGGCTTGGCCACGGCAACCGCAGGCTACTCGCCACGCCCATCACTACCGCGAAGTAGATGATCCACGACTGAAGGATCTTGCCCTGTCTTGGCGCAAAGACGGCGGCTTCAATGCGCTCTGCCAGGCGCTGGTACCAGGCTAGCTGCTCCGGCTGCTCATGGCCCCGGTACACCACCGGCACTGTCCAGGCCATGCCCCAGCGTGATGGATGCAATGCGCTGCGGGCCTCGGCCAGCGCCCGCTCGATCGGCGCGCCCTCCTGCAAATACTGATAAAAGACGCGCGAGAATTCGGCGGCGGCAGCCTGCGAGATCTTTTCCTGCATGGCAATTACCATCGGCACACCGCCGCGCACCAGCTCGTGGGCGATGTTGCTCACCGAAACCGTGCGCGGGCCATCGGAGGATTGCGGCGTTGGGGTCACCTGCCCATTGCCACGTCCGCTGTCGCACACGGTCAGGAGAACTACCTGAAGCGCCGGCGCGGCCTGCAACACCTGCAGCAGATCATGCGCACTCACCCGATGCGTAATCGTTTTCTCGCTCTCGACATAGGTCAGCAGCATATCGCTGCGGGTCATCTCCGAGCCGGGTGAGCGACGGCCATGGCAGACCAGCTGCACCAGCTGCGGGTTGTAGCGTGCCAGGCGCTCACGCATGACCCGCAGCGTATCAGGCTCGGTGGACCACCACGCGTCGAGCGGCTGATCAGCGTGCAGCGGCATTAGCGCATCCTTGAATAGCTGGGCGTAGATCGGCGCGCTGTGAATCGACTGGACCACGAAGATCTGGCTTGCAAGTGGACGAGCGATCTCGATCGGACGCGACGTGCCAAGATTGCGGATCTGGCGTATCAAGACAACATTACGCTCAAACACTAAGAAGCTCGCTGATGCGGTGTCTTCATCCTCTTCGATGATCAGCATTTCCCACGGCAGATCCAGCACCTCCTGAACGGTTGCCTCCACCTCGATGAGCACGCATAGGCCACGCTCCGGTGTGGCCGTCTGAGCGCGTGCCAGGCTCTGCAGGAGAATATCTTTCGAAGCGCCGGGAAAGATCTTGCTCATACTTCGCCCAATCTCAAGCATGGCACTATAATCGACCGCCGATAGCAGCCGCGACGCGGGTATTTTCCAGTGGGCAAGAAAGTCCTCACACAAGCGGTGCATTTCACTCAGATCGGCTTGTGTATCGCCAAGCGGGTACGCTTGAAGCTCACGGGCGATCTCCCAGAGCTGGCTGTTGTGCTCGGACGTTGTTGTTTGACGAAGGGGCTGCTGCTCACGTAACCGCTTGACCATCTGGTCGTAGATGTTGCGAATCTTCGCTACCTCTTCGAGGTCGATTGGCTCGTTTTCGATGATCCCTCCTTCTGGAATTAGATCATCGTGGATGACCCTAACCTGATATGAGCCGCGAGAATCCTTTTGGATGCGAATGATTAATTGATCGTACAGCATGTTCGATCACCTCATCTGCTTAGGCAACGCCCTTTAAAAAAGCCAGCTGTTCGGTGAGCGTGTCGAGTAAGCGCACCGGCCATGTTTCCTGATGTGCGATCGCTCCTCGGTCACCAAAGGTTTGACGCAGCTGTCCGCGTAGTGCCTGCAGCGTTTCTTCAGCGGTTTTGCCCTCTTTACTACCAGCACCGTCCGATCCCGGCAGGCGCTGCTGCACATGCGCCCAATGCCGCGCTTCCAGGATGAGCTGCGCGTGCGCGACCAGTTGCGGAAGCCACGGCATATCCCTGGGTGCCGGAGCCGAGAGCACCGCCGGTGCGTGGCGCTCAAGCGTTGATCGCCAGGCTCCCGGCTCGACTACCTCGCTAAAACAGGCATACGATCGCACTGTGTCCGGGATC
>JAFAYS010000913.1 GCA_019240175.1 Chloroflexota bacterium
GCAGGCCATCGGTGAGATTCGCGTGGTGGGTGATCTGGAGAAAGCCGCCGTAGAGCTTGCTGTTGCCGATCACGACCATCAGCACACGGCCCTTGATCAAGCGTCCGTCGATGTTGATGCGGGCGCGCGTGCCGTGAACTTCGCGGGCGGTCAGCAGCGCCTGAACAATGTAGGCCAGCAGTCCGAGCTTGCGCTTGGCGGCGGGATCAACCGCGCGCGTCACGGCGGCGTCGAAGCCAACGCCGGCCATCAGCAGAAAATAGCGCTCGCCGGCCATGCCCAGATCGAGGTTGACGATGTGGCCGGCTCCCAGGCTGGTCGCGGCGTCGAGCGGACGCAGCGGCAGCTTCAGCTCGCGCACCCACACGTTGCCGGTGCCGACGGGCAGTACTGCCAGCGCTGTGCGGGTATGCGCGATGCCGTTGACAACTTCGTTGACGGTGCCATCGCCGCCCGCCGCCACGACCAGATCGTAGTGCTGCTCGGCGGCCTCGCGCGCCAGGTTGACCGCATGTCCTGCATACTCGGTCGGCGTCAGTTCGACCTGCCAGCCCAGCTCCTGCCAGGCCTGCATGGCCGCCTGCACGCCGCCGACATCTTCGGCGTTGCCGGCCCGTGGATTGAGCACAATCCGGGCACGCGGCGAATGCTGACCACCATGCCAGCCATCGCCGGCAGCGCCGCCGGTCACTCCTCGTCTTCCTCGACCGCCTCGACTGCTTCGACCGCTGCCGCACCACGCAGCGCAGTCGCCACGGCGTCGATCGGCGTATCGATCCAGCCACGGCGCAGCGCGTAGATCACGGCCTGCGTGCGATCGTTGAGCGAGAGCTTGCGCAGAATCGACGAGATGTGATTTTTCACGGTCTGCGTGCTGATGCCCAGGTTGTCGGCGATCTCTTTGTTGGAGCTGCCGGCGGCGATCTTCTCGAGCACTTCGATCTCGCGATCGCTGAGCGGCGAGAACAAAGAAAAATCAACATCGGCCTCGGTCGTCACGCCGCGGTTGAGGTCGCGGAACTGCGACAGGATGCGCTGCGCGACTTTGGGCTCGTCGAACATGACTTCGTTGATTACATACTCGCCGCGAGCGACGCGCCGAATGATCTGCGCGAGCTGCACCGAGCTGATCTCTTTGGAGTAGTAGGCCGCCGCGCCGGCGCGCAGTGCGTTGAAGGCTTGCTCATCGCTTTCGTGCATCGAGAGCATGATCACGCCAAGGCTCGGGTAGGTGCGGTGAATATGGCGCGTCAGCTCCAGGCCATCCATGCCGGGCAGGTTAAGATCCACGATCATCACGTCCGGCGGTGTGACGCTGATAAACTGCAGCGCGTCTTCCGCCGAAGGCGCATCGCCGACGACCTTAATGTCGTGCTCTTCTTGCAAACTATAGCGCACGCCCTGTCGAAAGAGTGGATGATCGTCTACGATGAGGAGGTTTATGGTGCGGTACATGCTGGAGTTGTCCTCCCTTGATCGGCCAGCCAGCGCTCAAATGCAACAGCGGGATCGGCTAGCCCGATCAATCCCGCCGCCGCCAACACTCGATGCGTTGTGACGAGCGGCAATCCAACCACGCAGGTGTACGATCCCTGCACGTGCTGAACCAGCCGTCCGCCGAGTCCTTGGATGCCGTAGGCGCCGGCTTTGTCCATCGGTTCGCCAGTCGCCACATACTCGGCAATTTCTGAGTCGGTCAGCGGTGCCATCTGCACATCGGAGGCGTCAAGCGCGAGCTGGAGGGAGGGCGCGGCTTGATCGTGGCGATCGTTCAGCAGGGTGACACCGGTGTACACTCGGTGGACACGTCCGGCCAAACGGCGGAGCATCAACCGAGCTTCGGCAGGGTCGCGCGGTTTGTTAAGCACGTCCCCATCGATCACGACGATTGTGTCAGCGCCCAGAATAACGCCGGTCACGCCTTCGTCGAGCGCTGCCTTGACTTTGCGCCACGCAAGGAGGGTGGGATGTTGCGCTGTAGCAAGCGGAAATGACGGCAGGTTTGCTGCCAACTCCGGTGGCATAGCCCAGGATTCTTCCTCGCCCTGCGTCGCGATCGCGCTGAAGTGCGGTGTGAGATAGCGGAGCAGATCGCGGCGTCGAGGTGAGGCCGAAGCCAGGGTAAGCTGACGGTCGAGACCATCTTGTTCCAACAAACTAGCAGCCTATCTAGCATTCAAAAGATGCGTTACAGTGGCTGCATCATAGCATCTCCGAATCGATCCGACAAGGTAACGACGTGCCATGGGTGACTCGTCATCGGGCGGCTAGGACGATTGGGGCATGAGGTGGGGTTGGCTCAGGCCCTCACCCCCTCATCCCCTTCCCCGAACCTCGGTCGGCTTCGACCTCGGTTGCCGCAGGAGAGGGAACGGAACAGGCCCTCATCCCCTAACCCCTTCTCCCGTTGCGACAGGAGAAGGGGAATAAAGGTACGTGCTGTTGTTCTTTGTTCTTTAGGTTCTGGGTTCTAGGTTCTAGGTTCTTTCGTTAGGTTCTTCGTTCTCGTCCGTTGTCGCCTGGTTGAGCTCAAGCGGAATGCGACCGTACAAGGTTGTGAGACGAGCCAGCCGCTGCGCCACGTCGTCGCTAAGATGGTGTGGCTGAAGTCGCCAGCTCCAGTTGCCGATCGCGTGGCCGGGCCGGTTCATGCGCGCTTCGCTGCCCAGGCTCAGCACGTCCTGCATCGGGAAGATCGCGGTGTCGCCGACGGCCATCAGCGCTACGCGGATGAAGTCCCAGGCGATATCGTTGCCGTGAATGCCGAAGTATTCCTGCACATGCTGGCGCGCGGTGCCGTCCAGGGTTTGCCACCAGCCAACTGTTGTGTCGTTGTCGTGGGTGCCGGTGTAGACCACAAGGTTGCGCTGATAGTTGTGCGGTTGGTGTACGTTGGTCGGTTCGTCGCCCCAGGCGAACTGTAGCACGGCCATGCCGGGAAAGCCCAATTCATCGCGTAGCTCGTCGACGGCGCGTGTGATCAGGCCGAGGTCCTCGGCGATGATCGGCGGCGATCCGAAGCGCTCAGCAATCGCTGTGAAGAGCGCGCTACCCGGCCCCTTGATCCACTTGCCGTTGATGGCGGTTTCTTCGGCGGCGGGCACTTCCCAGTAGGCCTCAAAGCCACGAAAATGATCCAGGCGCACAATATCGACCAGTGTTAGCGTGATGCGGAAGCGCTCCAGCCACCAGTCATAGCCGCGCCGCTTCAGTACGTCCCAGCGGTAGAGTGGATTGCCCCAGCGCTGGCCCGTGGCGCTAAAATAATCCGGCGGCACGCCCGCGACCACCGTCGGCGTGCCCTGCTCGTCAAGGTAGAACAGCTCGGGATTGGCCCACACGTCGGCGCTGTCGGGCGCGACAAAGATCGGGATGTCGCCGATGATCTTGATGTCTCGCTCGTTGGCGTAGCGCTTGAGATCCAGCCAGTGGGTGAAGAACTGCCACTGTAAGAACTTCTGAAACTCGATCTGCTCGGCCAGACTGGCGCGATATTCGGCCACGGCCTGCGGCTGGCGCTGGCGGATCGGCAGTTCCCAATCGCTCCAGGCCGCGCCGCCATGCGCGTTTTTGAGCGCCATAAAGAGCGTGAAGTCGTCGAGCCACGCGGCATGATCGGCCTGGAACTGCTCGAACGCGGCGCGCTGCTGGGGCTGCTGCCCGGCGACAAAGCTGGCGTAGGCCCGCTCTAGCACGCTCATCTTCCAGGGAATGACCGCGCCAAAATCGACGTGCTCAGCCGGAAACGCCGGCGCTTCGTCCAGCTCTGACCGCGCGAGAAACCCATCTTCGATCAAACGCTCCAATGAGATCAGCAGCGGATTGCCGGCCAGCGCCGAAAGGCTGGCGTAGGGCGAGTCGCCGTAGCTGGTGGGGCCGAGCGGCATGATCTGCCAGCGCCGCTGCCGGGCCGCAGCCAGCCAGTCCACAAAGCGATACGCGCCGCTGCCCAGATCGCCGATGCCGCCAGGGCCTGGCAGCGAAGTCGGATGGAGCAAGATGCCGCTTGCTCGTCGGTCGTACATAAGGCTCTCCAATCATACATTCTGCAAGATCGTGTTATCTTACCGCATCATCTGTACCATGCGCGCGGCTTTTGGACGATGTAGGTGATCGATTCGCATGAAACACGCGGCACTGCTCGACGTAACGTGTAATTGATGGTACGCGAAATGATGCACAAGCAAACAGAGCGCTTGTGGGAGCGCAAGCCCCGTGAGCCGTAGCGATATGTATGAGGAGTAACATGACGTACGATGCCAGCCAGATGCCAGGTGAGTCGGATCGCATTGTGATCGAGGCGATCTATCCCGAGATCGACGGTGGCCGTTTTCCGGTTAAACGTGTTGTCGGCGACCCTGTGGGCGTGTATGCCGATATTTTTCGCGACGGCCACGATCAGCTTGCGGCGGTGATCAAATATCGCAAGCGCGGCCAGCAAGCGTGGCAAGAAGCACCGATGGCGCTGCTCGACAACGATCGCTGGGGCGGCGAGTTTGTCGCGGAGGAGGTCGGGCGCTACGAGTACACGGTCGAGGCCTGGACCGATGCATACCGCACGTGGCATCGCGACATGCAGAAGCGCCTGGCGGCTGGTCAGGATGTTTCATCCGAGGTGTTGGAAGGCCAGCGTTTGATCGAATCAGCGCATGGCCGCGCGTCCGGCGCGGATCAGCAGCGGCTGGCGGCGGCGCTTGACGAGCTGCGCGGCGATAATCTACAGCAGGCGCTGGATCTGGTGATGAATCCCGAGTTTGCCGCGCTGGTCGAGCGCTATCCCGACCGCAGTGCCGCCGCCAGCTACAAGCCGCTCCTTCAGCTGACCGTCGATCGTGTGCGGGCACGCTTCAGCACCTGGTACGAGCTATTTCCGCGCAGCTACGGCGGGCAGCCCGGCGAGCACGGGACGTTTCGCGGCGCTGCCAAGCGGCTGCCGATCATTCGCGAGATGGGCTTCGACGTGGTGTATCTGCCGCCGATCCATCCGATTGGCCTGGCGCACCGCAAAGGGCCGAACAATACGCTGGTCGCCGGGCCGAACGATCCCGGCAGCCCCTGGGCGATCGGCGCTCCCGAGGGCGGCCATGATGCGATCCATCCGCAGCTCGGCAACGAAGACGATTTCGCCTATTTCGTGGAGCAGACGCGGAATCTCGGCATGGAGGTCGCGCTGGACTTCGCGATCCAGTGCTCGCCGGATCATCCGTGGGTCAAGCAGCACCCCGACTGGTTCTACCAGCGCCCGGACGGCACGATCCGCTACGCCGAAAATCCACCCAAAAAGTACGAAGATATTTATCCGATCAATTTCTATGGGCCGCACCAGGAAGAGCTGTGGAGCGAGCTGCTGCGGATCGTGCGGCTGTGGATCTCGCGCGGTATTCGCATCTTCCGCGTGGACAATCCGCACACCAAGAGCGTCTCGTTCTGGGATTGGCTGATCGGCGAGGTCAATCGCGAGTATCCCGACGTACTGTTCCTGGCCGAGGCGTTCACGCGGCCCAAGATGATGCGCGCGCTGGCCAAGGTCGGTTTTCAGCAGAGCTACACCTATTTCACCTGGCGCAACACCAAGTGGGACCTGACCGAATATCTGACCGAGCTGTCGACCAGCGAGATGAAGGAATACTACCGGCCTAA
>JAFAYS010000981.1 GCA_019240175.1 Chloroflexota bacterium
GTGTGCTCTTCCGTTGGTCGCCCGCTCGACGATCGATTTGAGCTGGAAGCCGACCAGGATGAACGCCAGCACGTTGAGGACAAACACCGCGACTTCCCACACCGCCCACGCCGGGATGCGAATACGCGCCGGCAAAATCTCGGGCGAGCGGCGCGAGGCCACCATCGCGAAGACGACGAGCGTGATGATCCCCGAAAGGTGCAGCTGCTCGGCGAGTATCCACACGCCAAACGAGGTGCAGAATTGGACTACCACCGCCGTCGACACATCCTGGATGCGTCTGGTTACGGCGAGGGTGAGCCGCGCAAGCACGAGCGCAAGCACAACGCTGCCCACGGTGACCACCAGCAGCGTCGGCACCACGCTCCAGCCTGACAGAAAGCCGGCGGCTGTGGCGCTGACTGCGAGACGGTAGACCAGCAGCGCGCTCGCGTCATTGAACAGGCTCTCGCCCTCCAGGATCACCAGCAGCCGGTTCGGCGGACGCAGCTGCTTCAGCACAGTCGTGGCGGCTGCGGCGTCCGGCGGCGCGACAATCGCACCTAGGGCGATGGCTGCGCCCCACGGTATATCGGGAACGAGCGCCTTGACGACCAGCGCCACCACGACGATTGTCAGTGCAACCGCGCCAAGTGCGAGGCTCGCGATCGAGCGCCAGTTCCTGCGCAGATCGCGCGGCGAGGCATCGAACGCGGCGTCGCTGAGCACCGGCGCGACAAACAGCGCGAGCGCCAGCTCGGGGTCGAGCACGAGCGTCGGCAATCCCGGGATGAGCGCCAGCGCGGCACCGGCGAGCGCGACCAGCGCGGGGTACGGCGCGCCAAAGCGCCGCGCCACGGCGGCAAGCGCCGCGCCGACCAGCAGGAGCGCTATCACGACCTCAAATACTTCCATGAATCCTCCACGTCTTTATCTCGCTCAGCTCCGACGGGCTCCAGAGCGGCGCGTAATGCAAAGCTCGTTGCGCACACTCGCGGCTTCGCTGTCACGCGCCGGCGGGAACAACCGAGTCGACCAGCTGAGCGGCTAGCCTGGAACATCTGCGTTTCATGCACTGCGGTGTGTTCGGCTTGTAGTAGAACGAGCCATCCGGCTTTACGACGACAACGTGCCTGTAATGGTGGGATAGGATTACATTATACGATGTGTCGCATAGGTTGATGCCGCGACTGTCATCTGTTTGGCTGATGCTCGACACTGGCAAGCGGCTTCACGATCGAAGATCGCGAAACCCCTGGCCGTGTGCGTCAGCTATACGATCGGACTGTCAGCGCCAGGGTGATCAAGCGGGCTGATCGCGGTGGCGCTGTCAGATCGTATGTTTGAAGGCTTGTACCACCCGATCGTGGCGGAAGACAAGGCGAAGGACGACCGCCTCCCCGGACGCAAGCTCGCCGACTGAAAATATGAGCTCTTTCCTTGCTTGATCCTGTTTCTGTTTCGGCGGCTCCAATGGAATACCAAGCAGCTTGATCACTTCAAGTTCACTCAACCCTTGCAACCTCGCGTGCCGCACAATGTCATCCGCCATAGTAAAACGAGGGTTGTCCGGGGAGGTGTTACCTGCCTCCTGCTTCCAAATCTCGGTCTGAAAAGTCGTTGGTTTGGCTGCTCCACAGGCCATCAACGTGACGAGACTGAGACTTATGATAAAGACATACGTTTGTAATCGCATCGCATCCATCTGAGAGCTTGTGCGTATTGGGCAGTTCGTGATCTACGTTAGTCTCTGGGCTCTAGCTCATCGAGTGTCGGTTTCTGAAAGAACGCAATCCAAGGGTGCATCATCGCTTCCGGGATATAAAACGCCGTCTGTGAACGTTGCGCATTTCTTTGCGCCAGCCGCCGCAGCAATTCCTCGGGCGGCACATCCAGGAAATGCACTTCACTCCTCGCCCCCAGCTGCTTGGCCCGGGCGCGATAGTCTTCGCGCTCTTCCTGTGCCCAAAAGCCGTAATCAAGGATCACATTCGTGCCCAAGACCAGCGCCCGACTGGCGATCTCCCAAAGCATGGCTTCAATGAGATCATGCCGGGCGTTATGCTCTGGATCTTCTGCATCTTGACCGAAGAGCCGTACTTGCCATTCATCCGGCGTGAGGCGCAGCGCCGCGCACGTAGCTTCAAGCTCGCGCGCAAGCGTTGTTTTTCCTGAACAAGGAAGTCCGACCATCAGGTGAAGTGTTGCCATCGCGAGTACTCCGGTTGTGCGTCTGATTCGATGCGCTAGGCTCCTGCGGCATACCAGCGTAATACACGTAGAGCACGCAGCGTGATCCACCGGCTTGGCCAGCCTTCGCCCTCGTCGATCTCGATCGGCATCGCGCCTGGATACTGGACATCGAGCGCCCACCGACCATCGTCGTCGCGCTTGGCCATGACCAGATCGATCGCCTCGGCCACGCGCTCGTCAGGCTCAACACCGGCGCGGCGCAGGTACTCAAGCCCGCGCAGCACGTCGTAGTGCCACCAGGTCGGGAAGGCGAAGCGGGTCCAGGTGGTGCCGCCCTTGCGATCGTGCTCGATTGCCTCGCCGGTGGATCGTCGGCGGAAGAGGCGGCGCTCAAGCAGGTATTCCTGACCGCGCAGACGAGCCGCCGTCACCTCGGCGCTGCTGCCGCCGGCTAGCTCGTATTCGAGCAGGGCTTCCAGCACGCAGATCGTGGTGTTGAACGACGAGCGTGTCGAGCCGTTTTCGGCCTCGCAGTTCCAGCCGCCGTCGGGCAGCTGCTCGCCAAGCAGCCGCTCCACGATGCCCCGAACGTCCTGGCGGAAATAAGCACCCATCGCCCCGAGCTGCCCGTTGATGCAGGGCTCACCTTCGCCGGCGAAGAAGGGATTGTCGGTGCCACCGGGACCCCAGCCCGGCCAGATCACACGATCACGGACGAGTCCCAGTGCGCAACGCGCCTCCTCGCTAGCGGGATCGAGCCCCATGTCCCGCAGCAGCATCAGAACGTGCATGGTGGAGTTCCAACCGCGATTCCACGCCACGCCGCCCCACGATCCATCGGCTCCCTGAAGTGCGAGCAGCTGAGCACCCACGCCCTCGGTAGCGACCCGCGCACGCTC
>JAFAYS010001070.1 GCA_019240175.1 Chloroflexota bacterium
GAGCGGCTCAGGAAGTAGGCGGGCGACTTCGACGAGCAGCCAATGCCGCTCAGCTTGATCACCTGGTGCGGCTTGAGCGACAGCTCGAAGGCCGACTGAATGATCTGGCTGGCGATCGAGTCGTGACCACAGCCCGCGCAGAGCGTCGAGGGCAGGCCGCGATAGTCGGGCTTGCTCAGACCAGCTTTATTGACAGTTGCTTTCGGGGCGGGAGCGCCACCGGGTTTTGCAGCAGTTGTCATTGTGCTTGCTCCATTTCATAGATCTGCTCGGTCACGTAGCGCGGCGTGAGCGGCAGGCCGTCGTTGAACGCGATCGAGATCAGTTTTGTCGCATATTCGGGCGTATGCAGCTGTAGCAGCTTATGCATCTGGCCGTCGGTGTTCAACTCGACCACATACAGCCGATCGTGCTCGGCAATGAACTGGCGCACCTCTTCGCCCAGCGGCAGCGCGCGCAGACGCATGTAGCCCGTCTCGATGCCACGCTGGCTGCTCAGCCGGTCGCGCGCCTCGACAATCGCGGGATCGGTGGTGCCGAACGCGATAATGCCAACCTTCGCGCCCTCGCGGCGATCGATCACCGGCTTGGGCACAACTGTGCGAGCGTGATCGTGCTTGCGCGTGAGGCGGGCCATGTTCTTGAGCCAGTCGTCGGGGCGCTCGGTGTAGCCGGCGTTCTCGTTGTGACCAGAGCCGCGCGTAAAGTAGGCACCGCGCGGATGCTCGATGCCGGGCAGCGTGCGATACGGAATGCCGTCGCCGTCGACATCTTTGTAGCGGCCCCAGTCCTGGACATCGTTGAGCTGCTCGGCGTTCAGCACCTTGCCGCGATCCAGCGGCGTCTCGGGATACTCGAAGGGCTTCGACATCCAGTTGTTCATGCCCAGATCGAGATCGCTGAGCACAAAGACCGGCTGCTGGAAGCGCTCCGCCAGATCGAAGGCGGTCTGGCCGAACTCAAAGCACTCCTGCACATTGCCGGGCAGCAAGCAGATATTGCGCACGTCGCCGTGACCCAGGTAATAGGCTTTGAGCACATCGCCCTGCGAGACGCGCGTGGGCATGCCGGTGCTGGGGCCCATACGCATGATGTCCCAGATCACGCCGGGCACTTCCGCGTAGTAGCCAAAGCCGACGAACTCAGTCATCAGCGAGATGCCGGGGCCCGAAGTCGAGGTCATCGAGCGCGCACCCATCCAGCCTGCGCCGAGCACCATACCGATCGCCGCGATCTCATCCTCGGCCTGCACGATCGCGTAGGTCGGCACGCCGGTCGAAGGATCTTTGCGCAGCTTGGGCGCGTACTCGTTCAGCCCGTCAGCCAGGCTGGTCGCCGGCGTGATTGGATACCAGGCCGTCACGGTCATGCCACCAGCCAGCGCGCCGAGCGCCCCAGCCGTGTTGCCGTCGATCAGGATCAAGCCCTCGGTCTTGTCCATGCTCTCGACGCGGAAAGGATCTTGCTTGGGTAAATTTTCTTTGGTCCAGGCAGCCGAGGCGAGCACGACGTTATAGTTGAGGTCGATCGCTTTTTGCTTGCCGCCCAGGTAGAAGCCCAGCGCCTCGCGGATCGCCTCGGGCTCGATGCCGAGCAGCTGCACCAGCGCGCCGACATACACCATATTGGCAACACGATCGGTCAGCTTCTTGTCCACGCCCATGTCGGCGATCAGCTGCTTGACCGGCAGGCCATAGTAGGAAACGTCGGTGCGGCTCTGCTCGAACTTAATGTCCGCGTTATACACACAGACACCGCCCTCGGGCAGCCCGACCAGATCCTGCGCGATCGTCTGCTGGTTGAAGCCAACCAGAATCTCGGTCGTGTCGCGGCGGGCAATATAGCCGTCTTTGCTGACCCGAATGGTATACCAGGTTGGCAGACCGGAGATATTCGATGGGAAGAGGTTTTTGCCGTTAACTGGAATGCCCATCTTGAAAAGTGCGCGGATCAGTGTATTGTTCGCCGTCTGGCTTCCCGAACCGTTGACCGTTGCCACTACGATCGAAAAATCGTTTACCGGATCGCGATTGGGATCTAACCCGACAGCACCTGGTGCTGGTTCAACAGCAGCAGTGCTCATATGTGTACTCCTTTGTCATGATTTGTGAGCAGTAACAAGCTTGAATCTAACGCGTGAGGCAGCTTAGCCGCCGCCAGGAATCTCTGTCTGCGGATCTACATCTGAATCTTGCCGATTGTCGTCGCCGATCAAATCATATGGCCCGTCCATCGGCGGGGTCACCGGCACTTGATCAACATGGCCTGACTTATCATCTTCGACCGCGCCAAAATGGCTGCTCGGCGTCGGGCCTGCGCCTTCGGCGGAGCGCGGCGTTCCCTCGTGGGTCACGTTGTCCTGATCCAACTCTTCGCGCACATGCGCCGGCTGAGTCTCAGGCGATTGGGGCGTATCCTGTGTTCGATCTTCTTGCATACGACATTCCCTAACCTTTATACGGCGCAGCATCGCGTTGCGTAATCCGCATAGTATAAGCCAGATGCGCCAGATCTTCCAATGACGATCGGGTATGGCTATGATGCAGTGCTTGTATGGTCCCGCCAGCCGTTCACTCCCAGCGCGCGATGATCGTTTCAAGCGGCAATCGCTCGCGGCGCTGCGGATCTTGAACAGCATAGCCGAGCATGATCAGTGCCTGCGGTATCAGCGCCGGGTCGAGATCCAGCGCGCCGATCACGACATCGGGACAGAAAAGCGGCGCGCACATCCAACCGGAGTCGAGGCCACGCTGGTAGGCGGCCAGCAGCATATTCTGGATCGCCGCGCCCAGGCTCTGGATCGCCATGGTGCTCTCGGCCTGCTGGCGCTGCACGTCGGGATACTGATCCAGATCTTCGAGGTACAGGCAGGGAATAATTACCACGGGCGCGCCCTCGACGCGTGCTCTGGACTTGCGCAGGCGAATCGCGACGATCTCGGGCGGCTGCTCGTCCATCTCAAGATTACGCTGCCACTCCACGGCCATCGCGTCGGCCAGGCAGGTTTTGCGCTCCGGCAATGTCAGCACGACAAAGCGCCAGGGCATGCGACCATGCGGCGAGGGAGCCCAGCGCGCCGCGTCGATCACCTGCGTGATCAGCTCGGGGGCTACAGCGCGCGGCTGGTACTGGCGAATCGAGCGCCGTCCACGAATGATGTCGTCAAAGGTGAGCGAGGAGCGGTCGGGCGGCGGGATGCTATCTTCCACGAGGATTCCAATTCTGCAATTTTGAATTCAGGGCGTGATACATCACGCCCCTACGGGTTCGGAAAATACGGTTATGTCATCTTGAGATCGATCGCGACGGGCAGCGATTCCCAGGTCCAGCCGGTTTTGGGCTGTCCCGGCTGCCACTCGTCATATTTCGGCCCGACCAGCTCGCGGGCGCGAATCGCCTCGTCGCTAGCCTCGTCGACGACACGGCCCTGGCCCTCGAAAACCTGATCGCGAATACGCACGCGAACGGCGGGCTGCTGGCGGATATTCTTGACCCAATCCGAGCTGTCGCGGCCACCAGCCAGCATGTAGAGCGTCGCGCCGTCGAGCGCAAACCAGATCTCGATCTCGTGCGACTTGCCCGAGACGCGTCCGGTAGTCGTCAGGTAGCAAAACTCGTCGGCGGTGTACTGTTGCAGATCGATCGATGGCTGCACGTCTGCTGCTCCTTTGCGCTCGTCGCTCAGCGCTTAGCCTGCCGCATCCCAGCGTAGATTTGGCGCGACCTCGCGGCCATACGCGGCGATAAACTCTTCCTGGTTGCGGCCAACGTTATGCACATACACCTCGTTGAAGCCCAGGTCGATAAAATGCTGAATATGCGCGGTGTGCTCCCCCAAGTCCGGCGAGGTCAGCACGCGATTCTTGAAGTTCTCGATGCGCACGAACTTGGCCATGGCCTCGAAATCTTCGGGATTGCGGATGTCGCCTTTGGGGAAGGGCATACCGCCGTTGGGCCACTCTTTGACCGCATTTTCCTCGGCCTCGGCCTGCGTGGGCGCCCACGAAACGTGCAGCTGGATCATACGCGGCATCGTCGCGGGCTCTTTGCCGGCCTCACGCGCACCCTTCTCGAAGCGGCCCATCAAGGTTTTGATCTTCTCATCCGCCGCGCCGACGGTGATGATGCCGTCGCACAGCTTGCCGGTGCGCTCGCTCATGATCGGCCCCGAGGTGGCGACGTAGATCGGCGGCGGATTCTCGGGCAGCGTGTAGAGCCGGGCGCTTTCCAGCTTGATATGCTTGCCGCTGTACTTGGTGACCTTGCCGGTAAACAGCTTCTGGATCACCTCGATCGACTCCATCAGCCGCTCAAGGCGCACCGGCGGCTCCGGCCAGTACTCGCCGATGATATGCTCGTTGAGCGCCTCGCCCGCACCGAGACCCAGGTAGAAGCGGCCCGGATACATCGCCTCAAGTGTAGCTGAGGCCTGCGCGATGATCGCCGGGTGGTAGCGATAGCCGGGCGGTGTGACGCCGGTGCCGAAGCGCTGCTTGGTGCGCTCGCCGAGCGCGCCCATCCAGGCCCACACAAAGCCGCTCTGGCCCTGCTGCGGCGTCCACGGATGAAAATGATCGGAGGCCATGACCGACGTAAAGCCCTGATCCTCGGCCTGCTCACAGAAGCGCAGAAGATCGGAGGGCGTGAACTGCTCGAACATTGCCGCGTAGCCTAATGTACCCATGTTGCTCTCCAGAGAACAAAAGAGCAAAAGAACAAAAGAACAAAGGGGAAGCATAAGCTTGAACGTTTTGTTCCTTTGTTTCCTTGTTCCTTTGTTCCTTCGATTTATCGAAACATATTCCGCTCAGGTGCCATCACCAGCCGCTGGCCCGAGCCGTCGCCGGGCGTGTAGGGATAGCCGCGCACCACGGCGACCGGACGCTGATCGACTTTGCCCATCGCCAGCTCGGCGGCGGCGGCCAGCTCATCGGCCACGGCCAGCACGCTGGCACTCATCAGATAGCCGTACGGATCGACCTGGCCGCGATAGTCCGCCATCGGCTCCAGCCCGGCCACACCGATCGCGATGTTGACCACGCCGTCGCGCCAGGGCCGGCCAAACGAGTCGGTGATGATCACCGGCACCCCAAACACCTCGGCCAGCTTGCGCGCGGAGGCGTCGGGATCGAGCGGCAGCAAGCAGACCTCGTCCGCACCCGCCACATTCGACGCATCGACGCCCGCGTTGGCGCAGATAAAGCCGTGTTTAGTCTCGGCGATAATAATGCCGCGTTCCATGCGCACAATCCGCACAGCCTCGCGCAGCACCACCTCGATCTGGCGCGGATCTTTGGCGTAGCGCTCCGCCCACTCCTGGGCAAACGGCGACGGCTCGATCGTGCGCAGATCCACCAGCCGACCCTCGGCCTTGCTTACGATCTTATGCGTCACAACCAGAATATCGCCCGGCTCAAGCTGAAGCTGCGAGGCCCGCAGACCACGCTCGATCGCGACCGCCACGTCGTCGCCGGGATGAACCTCACCGATGCCGTCGACACCGATGATCCGTAATTCTGTAGTCACGGCCTCGCCCTGTTTCTCCTTGGTAGCACCTACGATCGCAGCCAGCCGCTTGGGGCGCTGCACCAACACGCGATGCTACAATCTTGCTTCCATCATTTCGACGCTCTGCCTCAGATACCAGGGCCACTGAGCGGCTGGCTACTCACGTCCGACTCGCGCAGGAGGTTCAGATCCTCGGCGGTATCCAGATCGAACGCGACACTGGAAGCCGTGTAGCGCTTGATCGTCAGGCCATGCGAGCGGGCTGCTGCCAGATGTCGCTGCAAGCTGTGCGCCCCGAAGCGAAACGGGATCGCGCTGGCCGGCTGCATCAACAGCGCGTTGGTACCGCTGCCATGGCGATCCGACGCGATCACGATCGACTGCGGCTGGCTCAGGCGCGCCATGGCGGCGATGTCTGTCGCCTGGATCAGCGGCAGATCCGGCAGCACCACCAGCAGCGACGACCAGCTGCCGCGCTCGGTTAGCGTATGCCGCGCGTACTCTAGCCCGGCGTTGAGACCAGCGTCCGACTGCAGCAGCGGCACCGCACCGGCGCGCTCGACCCAGGCCAGCAGATCCGCGTCGGGGCTGACCACACACAGCAGATCCACGCAGCCGGAGCCGAGAATCGCCGCGTGGGCGCGCAAAAACAGCTGCTGGACCAGCGCCCCACGCTCCGCGCTCGACAGCACGCCGCTCAGCCGTTGCTTGCCGTCGTGTAACGATCTAAGCGGAACAATCGCGGCGGTTGCCATCAACCCTCGGCCCTCGGCACAATTTCTAGATACACCCGCTGCGTCGATCGCAGCTTCTGCGCCAGATCGAACATCCGCTTCATCCAGCCATATTTCCGATTGAGCAGCGCGTTGGCTTGCTGCGCCTCTCCGGACGGCAAAATCCGCGCCGTGCCTTCCGCCACCGGCCCGGTCGGGGTGCCGCGCCGATCGCTGGGACCGACCTGCACCCGGCTGGAATTGCGCACGCGCTTGACTTTGCCCGTGTTATCGACCGTCATCACATACAAACGCTCGCCATCCTGCGCGAACCAGACCGGCGTCGGCACCGGCTGACCGTTCTTGCGGAAGGTCGTCAAATTCATGAACTCTTGTCCGTGTAGCGCGGCGAAATCGGACGCTATCTGCGTTTGGGCCATACGATCCTCAAGTTAGCTACTTTCAGTCTGTTAGCTCCTTTAAGATTGTAGCATCATCTGATGCAAGCGACGCCGCGAAGCGCAGCACATTTTGCGCTAGTGTCCGCCGATCCCCCTCGTCGCGCATAACTGTGTTCGTCACCAGCACACGCACGCCCAGCGCCGCGATCTGCGCTTCCAGCTCGGCGTCGGCCTGATCGATCACAAAACCGTCGATCAGATCGCCATAGATACGCGCCACGCCCAGCGCCGACGCATCGTAGCCCAGGCCAGCCAGCATTTGATCGGCGGGACCACGCAGCGCTTTACCGCCAATAATCGGGCTAATCGCGATCTTGGGCACCCGCGCCGCCGCGATCGCCTCACGCATGCCGCCGACCGCCAGGATCGGCCCGATGCTGACGATCGGATTCGAAGGGCAGAACACGATCGCGCTGGCCTGCCCCAACGCCGCGTCGACCTCGGCGGTGATGTGCGCCGACTCGATGCCCGCGAACACCACGCCGCGCACCTCGTCGGCATGATGGCGACGCACAAAATAATCCTGAAAGTGCAGCCGTCCCGCCGGCGTTTCCACCTCCGTGGCCACGATCTGATCCGACATCGGCAGCAACCACGCGCGAATGCCCAGCGCACTCGTCAGCGTGTGCGTCGTCGCCGTCAGCGATTGGCCGGCGCGCAGCTGCTCCGTGCGCATGATATGCGTCGCGAAGTCACGGTCGCCGATGCGAAACCAGGTGCTTTCGTGGCCGTAGCGACCCAGCATCTCCAGCGTTTGCCAGGTATCGCCCGCGACGCCCCAGCCGGTCTGGTTGTTGGCCACTCCGCCTAGCGTGTACATCACCGTGTCGGCGTCGGGACTGATGCGCAGGCCGAACAGCTCGAAATCATCCGCCGTATTGACAATCACCGACAGCGCGTCGGGCCGCAGTGTTTGGTACAGGCCGTGAGCCAGCTTTGCGCCGCCCACGCCGCCCGCAAGTGCAACTATCATTCTGCAAATCCATAAGCTACAACAGTATCGATGGTCAAACGTAGCGTCACGCGCTGCTGCTGCTGGAAGCGCTCGATCCAGGGCCCGTACTCCGCCGGCGTCATGTAGCGCCGTGCCAGCACCATGTTGTCGGCCTGCGCGATCGTCTGATCGTCGTCGAGCGTGACGCGCCCGCTGATCGTGAGATAGCGATAGCCGTCCTCCACGCACAGCGAGACACGCGGATCGCGCTCCAGGTTGCGGGTTTTGATGCGGCCTCGGGCGGTATTCAGCAGAATCTGATCGCCCTGCAGCACATACCAGATCACCGACTGCTGCGGCGAGCCGTCGGGGTTGATCGTCGCGATCACGGCGAAGCGCGGCGCTGCCAAAAATGCACGAAACTCGTCTGTCAGCTGCATACGCGAAGCTTACTCCTGACGCTACATGCCAAGCGCTCGCGAAGCGCTGCCACAGCCGCGCACGCGCCCCGGCGAGCACACCGCACGCATAGTAACACACGGCTGGCAGCGCCACGCAGCGCCACACGACGCCAGACAAGGGTCGGGCGGGCCAAGCTGCGGCGGATTGTCATGTAAGCACGTTCCTTTCATAGGCGCGGTATGGTACGATATACGCCACGAGAAGCAACACGTGCTTTGATTAAGCGCATACTCTCGGCGCATCCTTCGAAACTCGTCGTACACAGTCTCGCTACCCAGTCGATGACGCTCAAACATGCCTGCCGCCGCCTCACGTGCGGCGCGTCCAGCGAGCAGATTTTATGTCACATGTGCGCTTGAATGAGACCCAACGCCTTGCCCTCGGCATCACGCTGATGTACGCGGTCTTTACGAGCACCTGGCTGATCCTGGCCGATCCCCTGATTGAGCTGATGATCGCCGACCCGGCTCTGGCCGAGCAGCTGCATATCGTCAAGAGCGGCTTTTTTGTATTTGTGACCAGCGCGCTGCTGTTTTCGCTGACCTGCCGCGAGATCCTGCGCCTGAAACGCGCCGAAGCCATGGTGACTAAGTCGCGTGATTTTCAGCTGGCGCTCTTTGAAGACTTTCCCGCGCTGATCTGGCGCGCCGACGCCAGCGGAGCGATCAACTATTTCAATAAAACCTGGCTCAACTTTACCGGCCAGTCGCTGGAACATGCCGTCATCCACTGGCGCGAGTGTATTCCACCGGAAGATCTGGCGCGCTGCCGGGGTATCTTCGTGACGGCGCTGGCGCAGCACCAGCCCTTTGAGACCGAGTACCGGCTGCGGCGCTCCGACGGCGAGTACCGCTGGATTCTTGACTACGGCAGGCCCTTCAACGATCTCGACGGCTCGTTCGCCGGCTACATCGGCGCGTGCTACGACATCACCGAGCGCAAGCAGGCCGAGGAAGCCCAGCGCGAGGCCGAGGAGCGGCTGCGCACCATCGTGGCCAGCGCGCCGATCACGCTGTTCGCGATCGATCCCGCAGGGCGCTTCACCTTTATCGAGGGCAAAGGCCTTGACGCGTTCGGCGCGCAGCAGCGCAGCCTGGTGGGACAATCGATCTTCGAGATTTACCCCGAGCACACCGACGTGCACCAGCGAGTCCAGCGCACGCTGGCCGGCGAGTCGTTTATGTCGGTCGGGCAGATCGGCAGCTACGTGTTCGAGACCAGCTGGTCGCCAATGCACGACGGGAGCGGCGAGATCGTCGGGGCGATCGGCGTGGCCACCGATGTGACAGCGCGGCACCAGACTCAGCAGGCGCTACAAGAGTCGGAGTCGAATCTGCGCGCGATCTTCGACAACGCGTATCAGTCGGTGATGCTGATCGATCGTGATTATCGCATCAAATCCTTCAACCGCTTCGCCAGCGCGGCGGTCTCCTCGCTGTATGGCCGCGAAATGGAGGTTGGGCGATCGATTCTGGAATATATTCCTCAGGAGGACACGCAGCTCTTTAAAAATCTTTTCCAGAGAACCCTGGCCGGAAAAACCCATATCATCGAGCGCCCGACCAACGCAAATGGCCCAGAATGGTGGGAACTGTACTATAATCCGCTCACAACCGAAACCGGCGAAGTCTCGGGTGTAGCGTTCACGGCGCGCAACATCAGCGAGCGCAAACACGCCGAGGAGGCCCTGCGCAAAACCGAGGAGCGGCTGCGCACGGTGATCGCCACCGCGCCGATCATCTTGTTCGCGTTCGATCGTGAGGGTGTGTTCACCGTCTCGGAGGGCAAAGCGCTCGAAACGCTGGGCCTCGGCTCCGGTGATCTGGTCGGGCAGTCGATCTTCGAGGTGTACCATGAGCATCCGCATATGCTGGCGCATGCGCGGCGAGCGCTGGCCGGCGAAGCGTACACAGCGGTGGTGCAGCTCGACGGCTTTACCTTTGAGATGCGGCTCGCGCCCGTGCGTGAGGCCCAGGGCAACGTGACCGGCGTGATCGTCGTGGCGACCGACATCACGGATCGGCAGCAGGCCGAGATGCTGCTGCGCGAGACCGAGGCGCGCGAGCAGGCGATTCTTAACGGCACCAACGATTATGTATATTTGAAAGATCGTGAGGGCCACTTTCTGCTGGTCAATCCGGCCACGGCGCGGCTGATCGGGCGCAACGCCGACGATCTGATCGGCGAGAATGCGATCGAAGTGCTGTGGCCCGAGGCCCAGGCCCAGCTGTATCATACCGACGAGATCGTGCTGAACACAGGCCGAACCTGTCAAGCCGAGGTTAACTGGCAGAAAGATGGGCAGACAATGACGTTACTGCTCCAAAAATCGCCGCAGCGCGACGCCAAAGGCCGCATCCAGGGCATCATCTGCATTGGCCGCGATATCACCGATCGCAAGCGCATGGAGCGATCGCTTCAGGATGCCCGCGACGTGTATCTGACGCTGGTCGAGGAAGCGCCGATGCTGGTCTGGCGCACCAATCGCGAGGGCGGCTGCGATTTCGTCAACAAGCAATGGATGGAGTTTACCGGCTGCACGCTCACGGACGCGCTGGGCGACGGCTGGCTTAACGCGATCCACGCGCTGGACCGCGGAGTGTTTCGGGAGGTGTACAATACAGCCTGGCGTGAGCGGCGCGCCTTTGAGGCCGAGTTCCGGCTCTGCCATCGTGACAGCGTGCCGCACTGGATGGACACCCGCAGCACGCCCTTCTATGACGAAGACGGCGAGTTCGCGGGCTATATCGGCACCTGCACCGATATCACCGAGCGCAAACGCCAGGAGCAGATTAAGGACGACTTTCTGGCACTGGCCTCGCATGAGCTTAAAACACCACTCGCGGCCCTGATCGGCTACATTCACCTGCTCAAGCGCTGGTCCGCCAACCAGCCGACGAATCATCGGATCGAACAGGCGCTGCTGGCCATGAGCGCCGAAAGCGAGCAGCTCGACCGGCTGATCAACGATCTGCTCGACGTCAGCCGCATTCAGACCGGACGCCTGCACATGTATTTTCGGCCCTTGAATCTGGCGGCGCTCTTGCAGCAGATCGTGAACAGCTTGCAGATGGTCTACGCCGAGCATAGCTTCGCGCTGGCGCTCCCCGACGAGCCGGTGACCGTCCAGGTCGACACGCAGCGGATCGAGCAGGTGATCACAAATCTGTGTACCAATGCCGCGAAATACTCGCTGCCGCGCTCACACATCGAAGTTCAGCTTAACCGAACCAGTCAGGAGGTCGAGATTACTGTTCGCGATCAAGGTCTGGGCATTCCTGCCGCCGACATTCCCTATATTTTTGACCGCTTCTACCAGGTGCAGCGACCGATTCGCGAATCCCGGCCCGGCCTGGGACTTGGCCTATTTATCACCAACGAGATTGTACGCCAGCACGGCGGGAAGATCCTTGTTGACTCCGTCGAAAATTGCGGTAGCACTTTTACCGTTCGGCTCCCAATCGAGCATAGAACATCTGAGGAGTTCAGCGCAGATGCAGACCCTACCGTTCACCCCTCAGCCTGAGGTCGCGCGCGATGGCTGGCAGGCCGATTGCCAGACCGCCACGGCTCAGTCCAACAATCATGGGTCAAGCGGCCACCCAACGCCGATCGACCACCATCATGTCAATCGCCGCAGCGCGACGCGACCGATTTTGATCGTTGAAGACGATCGCGGCCTGAGCACCATGCTGGCGCTGGCGCTCGAAGACGCGCGCTACACCGTAGCGGTTGCCGAAAACGGCGCGGATGCGCTGGAGCGGCTCAAATCGATTCGGCCTCGGCTGATTCTGCTGGATCTGCGCATGCCGATCATGGACGGGCCGGCCTTCTTGCGCGAGATCTACAGCCACTCGCCGATCCCGGAGCCGCTGCCGCCGATTATTATCATGACGGCCTACGGCGACATCGACCCTGAGGTGACCAAGCTCGGCCTGCCGTCGATCATCAAGCCGATGAAGATCGATATGCTGCTGCAGATGATCCAGCAGTACGCCGAAGCCGAATAACAACCGCTCCTGCGCCGCTCCCAGGTTACGACGCGCTCGATGAGTGAGCTACGCGAGCTGAGCGCGTCCGCGACCGTGCCCGATCCAGCAGCAGCAGCCCAAACGCAACCGCCAGCCCAACGCCGCAGAAGATGATCCACGGCAGCGCCGGCATCTGCCAGCGCCTGGACATGTCGTAGAGCCAGCCGCCCGCAAAGTTCCCCAGACCGCCGCCGAACGCCAGCGCCAGCGCGTTGAAGCCAAAGTATGAGCCGACGATTCGCGGATCGGCCATGTCCGCTGTGACCGTCTGCTGCGTCGGCTGCACCAGCATCGCGCCGAGCGAGAAGAGCACCACACAGCCCAGCAGCATGCCCAGCGTTTCGGTCGTCGCCACCAGTCCCAGCCCGATCGCCATCAGCGCCGTACCGGTGATCAAAATCGGCAGCGGACGCAGCCAGTGCTCGGCCAGACGCAGCAGCGGATATTGCAGCACCACCGTGAGGCCGGCGTTGAGCGCGTAGACCCAGGCCACGCCGTTGATCGAAAACGGGCCGAATGGCGTCGCGATCGTAGGCGTGCCCAGTGGCTGCGCGGCCAGCGGCAGCGAGATCGAAAGCTGCACCCACATGAACCAGAAGCCGCACAGCAGCAGCGTAAACACCACAAACGAACGGTCGCGCGCGGCCTGGTTGATGCCGCCCAACATCGACTGCTCGGTTTTCACCACCAGCTTCGGCAGCCAGATGATGGTGACCAGCGACGCCAGCGCAAAGCACGCGCCCGAGGCGAAGCAGACCAGCGCGAAATCGAAGCGCGCCAGCAGCGCGCCTACCAGCGGCCCGATCGTCATGCCCAGACCACCCGTGATGCCGTTGAGGCTAAAAAAGCGCCCGCGATCGGCAGGCTC
This sequence comes from Chloroflexota bacterium, assembly GCA_019240175.1. Lineage (GTDB taxonomy): Bacteria > Chloroflexota > Chloroflexia > Chloroflexales > Kallotenuaceae > LB3-1. The sequence continues at coordinate 12,978 of JAFAYS010001070.1, forward strand.
GGTCAGCACCGCGATCGCCGCCCGGCCCGGCGCATCGAA
>JAFAYS010001099.1 GCA_019240175.1 Chloroflexota bacterium
AGGCGTCGCGCGGCCCACCGTTCAATAGCTGGAAAAACGAGCCGTTGGTGCCTTTGGTGATCTGCGCCAGCATCGCCTGCGGCGTGAGCAGCTTAACGCGCGCTACGGCCAGCTCGATCGCCAGCGGCAGGCCGTCCAGCCGTACGCATAGCTCAGCAATGGCGGCGGCGTTCGCCTCGGTCAGCACGAGATCGGGATTGATCGCCTGGGCGCGTTGGAGAAACAGCTCGACCGCGCTGTAGTGCGTCAGCTCGTCGAGCGGCGCTTGGTCGGTAAGATCCGGCAGCGACAGCGGGCGCACCTGGAACTGGTGCTCAAGCGAAAGATGGAGCGCGGCGCGGCTGGTAACCAGAATCTTAAGCTGCGGGCAAGTTTCCAGCAGGGTCGCGATCGCCAGCGCGCCGTCCAGCACCTGCTCGAAGTTGTCGAGCACCAGCAAAATCTGCTGGCCCGCCAGTCGCTCGGCCATGATCGTGGTCAGCGTTTGGTCGGCGTCTTTCCAGATGTTGAGGCTGTGCGCGATCGTGGGCAGCACCAGATTGGGATCGCGCAGCGCCGCCAGCGGCACAAAATACACGCCGTCCGCGAACGCGCTTTCCAGCTCTGTCACCAGCTGTAGCGCCAGCCGCGTCTTGCCGACGCCGCCTGGACCAAGCAGGGTGAGCAGCCGAACTTCGGGCTGTGACAGCAGCCGCGCGGTGCGCGCCAGGTCGGCGGCGCGACCAATCAGGGGCGTGTAGGGAACCGGCAGTGTCGTCGCGATTCGCTCGCCACTGTTGCCGGGCAGCGCTGTTGGGCCGGAAAGGTCTTCTTTAGCGCGGGCGAGCTGAAGAAACTGGGGTCGATCTCCATCGCTGATCTGAAGCGCTGTTGCCATACGCTCTGCAATTTGCAGCGATGGTCGTCGCCGTCCGGTCTCGATTTTGCGAATCGTCTCGATCGAACAGCCAACGTGGTCCGCCAGCGCTTCTCGGGAAAGCGCGATAGCTCTACGTCGCTCTTTGATCCAGTGGCCTAATGCTGAAATGCGCTGCTGCATGATGGTTCTCTGGGGGGAATGTGACATCGGCATTTTGAAGCAGGTGGTCCAAAAACTGGCGTCCTGAGTTGGCGGAGACGTTCTAGCGCCGAGCGGTAAATGTCTGATGTTATCCCATTGTAACACAGGATCTTCTTTGCGATCGACCGGCGGTACCCGCAACTGTACCCCTTTTTGTACCCGGTGACCCGTAGATCTCTGCTGGGTCATATGGTTTAATATTGGTAAATGAACGGTTTAAAAATGGTTAAACACTCATCGATAAACTGTTCATAGCTCAGGCCCCAGGCTGAGATTATCCCCAGGCAGCAATTGTTATTACTCGTCGGAGGATCGTCCATGTTCAAAAAGATCATTACGCGCCGCACCGCCCTGCTAAGCTCACTCGCGAGTGGCGCACTGTTGATGGCCGCGACCGTCCTACCGCAAAGTGCCAAGCCCGTCAGCGCCGCGCCGATTATGCGTATGCCGTTCCTGTGTGGCCAGACCTGGATCGCCAGCACGCGCAGCGGCCATAGCCCGCAGCTCGCCGTCGACTTCAACCGCGACAACGACCTCGGCGATGCCGTCATCGCCAGCGCCGGCGGCAACGTCGTCACAGTTGCCAATCTGGGAACTGCCAGCTATGGCCGCTATATCGTCATCGATCATGGTGGCGGCTGGAACACGCTGTATGCGCATCTGTCGGATGTCAGGGTCAGCCAGGGTCAGAACGTTTCGATGGGTCAGCGCATCGGCTCGGTAGGCAGCACCGGCAATAGCAGCGGCCCGCATCTGCACTACGAGCAGCGCATCGGCTCAACTCCCCAGCGCGTCGTCCTGGGTAGCACGCCGGTTGCCTATTACAACGAGTACCAGCCGTTTACCAGCCAGAACGGCTGCTAAGCAGAGTGCTCACCAGCCAGAACGGCTGCACATCGAGATTACATGAAATCTGTTGTCGAGGCTTTCTCAACCTTCACAGTTAGGAGAACCCCATGTTGAGTCGATTCGCCCCTGCTGGCCGACGCACTGCCTTTCTGGCCTCGCTTGCTTCCGGCGCGCTGCTGCTGGCCGCGACTGTCCTACCGCAGAGCGCCCAGCCCGCGCAAGCTGCGCCGCTTATGCGCATGCCGTTCCGCTGTGGCCAGACCTGGAACGCCAGCACGCGCAGCGATCACAGCCCGCAGTTCGCCGTCGATTTCAACCGCGACAACGATTTCGGCGATGCGGTGATCGCTAGCGCTGGTGGTCGAGTGACGACTGTGCGTAACCTGGGCGATACCAGCTACGGTCGCTATATCATCATCGACCACGGTGGTGGCTGGACGACACTGTACGCGCATTTGTCGGAGTTCGCAGTCAGCCAAGGCCAGAATGTCTCCATGGGCCAGCGCATCGGCTCAGTGGGCAACAGTGGCGGCAGTAGTGGTCCGCACCTGCACTACGAGCAGCGGCTCAACGGTGCCGATCAGCGCGTCGTTTTGGGCGGCAACCCGGTGACCTACTTCGACTCCACGCAGTCGCTCACCAGCCACAACAGCTGCTAATTCATTCTTCCAATCGATCAGCGGAATCGCGAATGCCAGTTTATGGTGTTCGCGATTCTGCCGTTTCCGTTTACGCCATAAAAACGATCTTTGGAGAGCCAGTATGTTTAGAAATGAGCTTCGTTTTGGTCGCCGCGCCGGGCTGCTGGCCGCGCTTTCGACGAGCGCTGCTTTGCTGCTTGCCACGCTGATGCCGCAGAACGTGCAGCCGACCCTGGCCGCACCTAACTTCCAGGCACCGTACGCCTGTGGCCAGACCTGGACCGCGACCCATCATCTGGGCAGCCGCGCGCTCCATTTCGATTACTCGCCGCCCGAGCAGGAGATCGGCAAGCGTATTCTGGCCAGCGCCAATGGCACCGTTAGCGTTGCAGGCTCCACCAGCACCGGCAGAACAGTGAAGATCAGTCATAGCGGCGGCTATGAAACGCTCTACACGCATCTCAGCTCGATCAACGTCGCCGTCGGGCAGACGGTGACGCGCGGCCAGGTGCTCGGCGTAGTCGGCTCAAGCGGCACGGATCATGTACACTTGCACTACGAGCAGCGGCTCAACGGTGCTCCGGTTGCTGTGGTCTTCGATGGCGTGCTGATCGACACTTTCGATTATTCGCGTCGCGTGACCAGTAACAATTGCTAGCGTCAAGCCTCGCTTCAAGCCTCTCAATCCGGGGAAGTTGACCGTATTGTGGTACTATGTCGATCGTAATACACGATCGGCATTTTTGTTGCCCCTCCTGACGATTATCTGTAGATAGAGAGCTTGAGCCAGCATCGCGCCGGCTCGCTTGTGTGGCTGGTATGACAGAACAAAACCGAATCCAGAAACCCGAAGTGCTTAGTCCGGTCGGCTACTGGCCGCAGCTCGAAGCCGCGATTGAAGCCGGAGCCGATGCAGTCTATTTTGGCCTGAAACATTTCACTGCGCGTGCCAAGGTCGGCTTTACGCTCACCGAGCTGCCGGACGTGATGCGCACGCTGCATCAGCGCGACGTGAAAGGCTATGTCACGTTCAACACGCTGGTCTTTGACCATGAGCTGCGCGAGGCTGCTAAAACCCTAGGTGCGATCGCCGAGGCTGGAGCCGATGCGATTATTGTGCAGGATGTGGCGGTCTCACAGCTGGCGCAGCGGATCGCGCCGGCGCTGGATGTGCACGGCAGCACGCAGATGAGCATCACTAGCGCGGAGGGCGTGCGGCTGGCGCAGCGCCTTGGCGCGCGGCGCGTCGTGCTGGCGCGCGAGCTTTCGCTCGACGATGTGCGCGAGATTCGTGCCCACACCGATTGCGAGCTAGAGATCTTTGTGCATGGCGCGCTGTGTGTCTCGTACTCCGGCCAGTGCTTCTCCTCCGAGGCCTGGGGCGGTCGCAGCGCGAATCGCGGCCAGTGCGCGCAGGCCTGCCGTCTGCCCTACGAGATGATCGTGGACGATCAACCGCAGCCACTGGCTGACGCGCGCTATCTGCTTTCACCGGGCGATCTGTACACGGTGCAGCAGATCCCTGAGATTGTGCAGATCGGTATCTCCACGCTCAAGATCGAAGGCCGCTACAAAGACGCGCGCTATGTTGCGCTGACGACGCAGGCGTATCGCAAGGCGGTGGACGAGGCCTGGGCCGGCTTGCCGCTGAGCATCACGCGCGGCGAGGAGATGCAGCTTGAGCAGGTCTACTCGCGCGGGCTGGGGCCGTACTTTGTGACCGGCACCAATCATCAGATGGTGGTCAAAGGTCGCTCGCCCGGTCATCGCGGTGTGCAGATGGGCCGCGTGGTGCGTGTGCTGCCCGAGAGTGTAATCGTTGAGCCGGCACCTGGCACTGAGGCCGCGCCGCTCAAAGCGGGTGATGGCGTGGTCTTCGATGCGGCTGACTGGCGCAGCCCGGAGCTGCATGAAGAGGGCGGGCGCATCTATCAGATCGTGCCGGTGCGTGGCGGGCAGCTTGAGCTGCACTTCGGGCATGGCGCGCTCGATACGCGCCGCATCCGGTCCGGCGACCTGGTCTGGCGTACGAACGATCCCGATATCGACAAGGCGGTGCGACCATTTACGCAGGCCAACGCTCCCGTACACAAGCAGCCGCTGCGCGTACACGTGACGGCGCACGAGGGCCAGCCGCTGCGTACCGTGTGGACGTTGGTGGAGCGGCCCAGCCTGGAAGCGATCGTTCAATCCGAGGAGCCGCTGGGCGCGGCCCAAAATCGGGCGATCAGCGCCGATTATCTGCGCGAACAGCTAGGCCGGCTGGGCAACACGCCCTACGAGCTAGCCGATCTTCAGCTTGACGTAACGGGACATCCATTCGTGCCAAGCTCGCTGCTGAATCATCTGCGGCGTGAGGCGGTCGAGCGTTTGGTTGCGCTGCAAAGTCAGCCGTCGACGATCACCGTCCACGATCCGATCGCGACGTTAGAAGCGGCGCTGGCCGAGGTTGATCGCGACGCGCCTACGCTGGAACCGACAGAGCCACAGCTCCATCTGCTGGTACGCACGCCGGAGCAGCTAGAGGCCGCGCTAGAGGTGAAGCCTGCCAGCATTACGCTCGATTATCTTGAGTTGTACGGATTGCGCCCGGCTGTGGAGCAGGTTCAGGCGCGGGGAATCACGGCGCGTGTAGCTAGTCCGCGCGTGCTCAAGCCTAGCGAGCAGCGTGTTGTGCGCTTCTTGCTCAAGCTCGATTGTGAGATTCTGGTGCGATCGACGGGTCTGCTCGACGCGCTGCAAGACGAGACGCATCACCCGCTGATCGGCGATTTTAGCCTGAACGCCGCGAATGTGCTCTCCGCCGATACGTTTCTGCGCCTTGGCCTGACACGCTTCACCCCGACCCACGACCTGAACGCGGCGCAGATCGCGGAGCTGGCGCGGCAGATCGGCCCTGAGAAGCTAGAGGCGGTTGCTTATCATCATCTGCCGGTCTTCCATACCGAGCACTGCGTGTTTTGCCGTTTCCTGTCAAAAGGTACGAGCTTCAAAGATTGTGGCCATCCCTGCGAAAAGCATCGCGTTTCGCTGCAAGACATCAACGGTCGGGCCCATCCCGTGATGGCTGATGTCGGCTGCCGCAACACGGTCTTCGGCGCGGAGGCTCAGGAGGCCAGCCGCTTCCTGGATCGCTGGCAAGACTCTGGGATTCGTCATTTCCGCCTTGAGTTTGTGCATGAGACCGCCGAGCAGGTTGCGCAGGTTGCACGTGCCTTCGCGGTGACACTGAGTGGTCATCAATCCACGCATGACCTCAGCCAGCAGCTACAGCGGAGCGCACCGCAGGGAACCACGCAGGGCAGCCTGTTTGTTCCCGACACATATTTGATGCTGCCAGTGCTGCAGTAAGGGAACAAAAGAACAAGGGAACAAGAGAACAAAAAACGCATACAGCAGCGGCGATTCATATGATCGAATCGCCGCTGCTACTTTTACATCATCGATTTGATTGAGAATTCTACCGATAATCTGTACTTTACTCATTCATCAAACCGAGCATACAATCAAACAGACCAATTTTCCTAATGTAGTGACAAGTAGTAACAAAAGGTACTGTATGCAGATCCTCGACGAATTTGAAGCGCGGGTGTTACTGCCCTATCCCGCACTAGCCGACAAGATCCGCACGATGCTTCAGGCGAAGCAGGCCGGGCAAACCAGTGCTCCCGAACGTATGGC
>JAFAYS010001149.1 GCA_019240175.1 Chloroflexota bacterium
TTCACTCAAAATCCTCTCGCCGGATGATTTGACAATCATGCGTGGCGTTGTTATAATCCTGCCATCAATTGCGGGCTCGTGGTGTAGCGGCCTAACATGCTGCCCTGTCACGGCAGAGATCGGGGGTTCGAATCCCCTCGGGCCCGCCAAAAAACGCTCAAGTAATAAGAGCGTTTTTTCTTTTCCAATCTAAATCTAGGGGCTCGTGGTGTAGCGGCCTAACATGCTGCCCTGTCACGGCAGAGATCGGGGGTTCGAATCCCCTCGGGCCCGCCAAACAAGAACGTTCAGCTTCGCGCTGAACGTTTTTTGTTATGCCAAAAATCCTGTCGAGCTTAGCGCAACATCTACGCTTTTGTGCATTCGATCAGCTGACAGAGCGGGACGTCCAGCATCGGCTGCCAGTACTCCTGGCTAAACTGCTCAATGCCCTCCGGCGAGACGGCGGGCTGGGCCCAGTTGACGGTGGCAAAACCAGCGTCGCGCAGCGCGGCCTCCATTGTCGCCGTGCTCCAATAGAAAACCTGCAGCGGCGGCGTGACAACCTCGCCAATGGTGAGCGTAAAGGTGAACGGATCGCCGTCGCTCAACGTCTCGGGCAGCTGCACGCCGATGCCGTATTGCTGGTAGTAGCCGGGCGTGCGTGCGACATCCGGGTTGAACTGGTAGCTCAGAAAGCGCCCGCCTGGCTTGAGATTGCTGGCGATATTGCGGCACATCGCGCGCAGCACCTCTTCGTTTGGCGAGTAGTGCAGCAGATACACGCCGAGCGCCAGATCGAAGCTGCCGATCACACCCAGCTTAGCGGCGTCCTCCACCAGATAGGTGATGCCGAGATCTTCGACGGTTTCGTGGGCGCGACCGACGCGGATCATCTCTTCGGAAATGTCCACGCCGACCACGGGTGCCGCGCCGCGTCGACGCAGCTGCCGGGCGTACAGCCCGGTGCCGCAGGCAACATCCAGCACGCTGCGTCCGCTCACATCGCCGAGTGCACGGTACAGCATGAACGCTTCCATGAACGGGCGATATGCAATCTGAGCAAATGTGCGATCGTAGTCTTCGGCGATCTTGAGATATTGATCAGTCATAGTGTCTCCTGGCTGCATAGTTGGAGAGGCTAGGTCGAGCGCGGCGGCTGAGGCTGCGGGGAGCGCTGGCGAGATGGTCGCCCTCACTCTAGCATCAATGTCAAATCCTGCATGGCGACTCGGCAGTCTGTGGTATCCTTGCTCCACAAACACGCTGTTCGCAATCGCCCCCCGAATGCCGGTTTCCGTTCCTCAATTGTTCATGGTGAAAGTGCGTGAGGCCCCAAGGAGGAGTTGAGATGATTCCCCAACGAAGTTTCTGGCTCGGCTACTGGACGCTGCTGGTTGTCGCGATCTTCTCCATACAGCCGGCGCTGCCTGTGCTGGGAGCGGATCTGGCGCGGCCCAGCGCTGCGGTACCCGCCAATTTTTCCGACACGCTGGTGACCGGTGTGGCCAGCCCGACCGCGCTGGCATTCACGCCCGATGGCCGCATGCTGATCACGACTCAGCCCGGCCAGCTGCATGTGTACCAGAACGGCGCGCTGCTATCAACGCCCGCGCTGAATCTAACCGGTAGGATCTGCACCAACTCGGAGCGCGGCCTGCTCGGCGTGGCGATCGATCCGGAATTTGCGAGCAACCGCTTCATCTACCTGTACTACACCTTCAACAAATCCAACTCCTGCGCCAACAACAGTGCCTCCTCGCCGGTGAATCGTGTGTCGCGCTTTGTGCTGCCCGACTCTAACACGATCGATCTGGCGACTGAGCAGGTGCTGGTCGACAATATGCCGTCGCCTGCCGGTAACCACAACGCCGGTGATCTCAACTTTGGCAAGGACGGCCTGCTCTACATCACGGTCGGCGATGGCGGCTGCGATTACGCCGATGCGACGCGCTGTGCCGGCAACAACGACGCCGCGCGGGATCAGCATATGCTGCTGGGCAAAGTGCTGCGCGTCACACGCGACGGCGCGATCCCAACCACCAATCCGTTTCGCGGCACCGACAGCGCGCGCTGCAACGTCACGGGCCGCACCGATCCCGGCAAGAAGTGCCAGGAAACCTTCGCCTGGGGACTGCGCAATCCGTTCCGCTTTGCCTTCGATCCCAACGCCGCCGACACGCGCTTCTTGATCAACGATGTCGGCCAGAATGCCTGGGAAGAGATCGACCTGGGACAGGCCGGCGCGGACTACGGCTGGAACGTGCGCGAGGGCCACTGCGCCAACGGCTCGACCACCAACTGCGGCACACCACCGGCAGGCATGACCAATCCGATCTATGACTATGGTCGCAGCACGGGCTGCGCCTCGATCACCGGCGGCGCGTTCGTGCCCAATGGCGTCTGGCCCGCCAGCTACGACGGCTCGTATCTCTTCGGCGATTATGTGTGCGGCAAGATCTTCAAGCTCACGCCGTCCGGCAGCAGCTACGTCGCCAGCGATTTCGTGACCGGCCTCGGCACCAACAGCGCGGTGCATCTGCGCTTCGGGCCGTACAACAGCACGCAGGCGCTCTACTACACCAGCTACGCCGGCGGCGGGCAGATTCGGCGGATCGTCTACACCGGCACCACCAATCGCGCGCCAACCGCTGTGATCAACGCGTCGCCCAGGTCTGGCCCGACGCCGCTCACGGTCAATTTCGACGGCTCCGGCAGCAGCGATCCCGATACCGGCGATACGCTGACCTACGTCTGGGATTTTGGCGACGGCAGCGCGGTGCGCGAGACCAGCACGCCGACGACCAGCTACACCTACAACACCGTTGGCACATTTACCGCGACACTGCGCGTGCGCGACAATCACGGCGCGACCTCTGCCCCGGTTACGATCAGTATCGGCCCAGGCAACACGCCGCCTACGCCGGAGATCCTCGCGCCGGCGACTAGCCTGCGCTTCGTGGTCGGCCAGACGATCACGCTGCAAGGTCGCGCCACCGATGCCCAGGACGGCACGCTGCCCGACAGTCGGCTGAGCTGGCGGATCATCCTGCACCACAACGAGCACACGCATCCGTTCCTACAGCCGACGACCGGCAACAATATCACCTTTAACGCGCCGCCGCCTGAGGATCTGGCCGCGACCACCAGCAACTATCTAGAGATCGAGCTGACCGCGAACGACTCGCAGGGCTTGACGACGGTGATCACGCAGGAGTTGCGACCGAAGCTGGTCGACGTAACGCTGAACACGCAGCCAAGCGGTCTACGGCTGGAAGTCAACGGCACCTCGATCGTCGGGCCGACCACGCTGACCTCGTGGCAAGGCTACGCGCTCAACGTCAACGCGCCGACCCAGCTCGACAACAACGGCCAGGCCTACACGTTCAGCACGTGGTCGGATGGCGGCGCGGCGGCGCACACGATCGTGACGCCGGCGACTCCGGCTAGCTATACCGCCACCTTTGTTCCAGCCAGCGGTACCGGCCTGCGCGGTGAGTACTTCGACAATATGGACTTCACCGGCACGCGTGCGTCGCGGCTCGATCCGACGATCGATTTCAACTGGGGCAACGGATCGCCGATCTCGGGCATCGGTGCCGACAGCTTCTCGGCTCGCTGGACCGGCCAGGTCATGGCGCGCTACAGCGAAACCTACACCTTCTACACCACCTCCGACGACGGCGTGCGGCTGTGGGTCAACGGCCAGCAGATCATCAATAACTGGACCGATCACAGCCCGAGCGAGAACAGCGGCACGATCGCGCTGACCGCCGGTCAGAAATACTCGATTGTGCTGGAATACTACGAAAACACCGGCGGCGCGCAGATCCAGCTGATGTGGTCGAGCGCCAGCCAGGCCAAGCAGATCGTGCCGCAGGGCTGGCTCTACCCGCAGTTCCTGACGCAGATCAACTTTATGCCGCTGGTGTCAAACGTGCCCGCTGGCTATGCGCCCGACACCGGCGCGGTCTTCGGGCAGCGCGCGAATGGGCTGCGCTACGGCTGGAACGCCGACAACAGCGCCGCCACCCGTGATCGCAACGCCGCCAACTCGCCGGACGAGCGCTACGATACGCTCATCCATATGCAAAAATCGCCGCTGCTCAACGCAGTCTGGGAGATCGCGGTGCCCAACGGCAACTATCGCGTGCGCATCGTCAGCGGCGACGCGAGCTTTTTTGACGGCGTGTTTAAGATCAATGTCGAGGGTGTGCTGGCGGTGAATGGCACGCCCACCAGCGCCCAGCGTTGGGTCGAAGGCGTAGCGACGGTAGCGGTCAGCGATGGGCGGCTGACGCTGACGAACGCCAGCGGCGCGGTCAACAACAAAATCTGCTTCATCGACATTGTGTCGGTGTGAGCGCTTAGCCTTGAATGCGGAGATTGTAGGGAGGATTCCATGATTCAACAGCGAGCGTTTGGTCGGACCGGCCATATGAGCACCTGCACGATCTTTGGCGCGGCGGCGTTCGGTCGCGTCACCCAGGACGAGGCCGATCGCACGATGGAGGTGCTGCTCGACTATGGCGTCAACCACATCGACACCGCCAACAGCTACGGCGAGTCCGAGAAGCGGCTGGGGCCGTGGACCGGGCGCTATCGTGATCGCTTCTTTCTGGCGACCAAAACCGAAGAGCGCACCTATGCGAAGGCCAAGGAGCATCTGCACCGCTCGCTCGATCTGCTGAAGACGGATCATGTCGATCTGTGGCAGATGCATGTGCTGGTGCAGCCGGATCAGTGGGAGATCGCGATGGGGCCAGGCGGCGCGCTGGAAGCCTTTATCGAGGCTAAGGAGCAGGGATTGGTGCGCTTCCTGGGCATCACCGGTCACTACACCGTCGTATCGTGGATGCACAAGCGCAGCCTGGAGCGCTACGATTTCGACTCAGTGCTGCTGCCCTACAATTACGCCATGATGCAGAACCCGACCTATCAGGCCGATTTCGCGGCGCTGATGGAAATCTGCGAGGCGCGCAACGTGGCCGTCCAGACGATCAAATCGTGTACGCGCGGCCCGTGGCAGACCGAGCAGCACACCGCCGCGACCTGGTACGAGCCGTTCACCGAGCAGGCCGATATCGATAGCGCGGTGCATTGGGTGCTGCGTAATCCCAGGGTTTTTCTCAACACGCCCGGCGATATTCACCTGCTGCCCAAGGTCCTCGACGCCGCCGCACGCTTCGATCCAGCCGCGCCCGCCGACGATCTCGACGAGCGCATGGCCAGCCTTGAGCCGTCGCCGCTGTTCTTGTAAATCCGCAGCGTGGGAATACAAATTATGCCAGGGGCTCGCCACCGGCGAGCCCCTACAAGCTTAACAAGCCCGACGAGAGTTGCTTGCTATCACGCGTTGCTAAACGCCTGGCGCAGAGAAGCCGCCGTCTCTGCCATCGCCTGTTGCACCTTGTCTACGCCCGCGCCAATGCTGAAGAAGCCGTGAATCAGGCCATCGTAGCGCCGCACCGTGACCGGCACGCCCGCCGCCGTGAGCTTCTCCGCGTAGGCCTCGCCTTCATCCCGAAGCGGATCGTACTCGGCGGTGATCACCAGCGCCGGCGGCAGATTGCTCAGATCGGCTGCCAGCATCGGCGATGCTAGCGGGTTGGTTCTGTCGTCCTCGCCGTTCAGATAATGATTCATGAACCAGCCACTCGACTCTGCGTCGAGCACCGGCCCATTGGCGTTTTCGTCCCGCGACGCATAGTCGCCCCCGAAGTCGGTCGCCGGATAGATCAGCAGCTGGAAGCTCAGCTGCGGGCCGCCGCGCTCGCGGGCGATATGCGTTACCACTGCGGCAAGATTACCGCCTGCGCTGTCGCCGCCTACTGCAATGCGGCTCGGATCGGCATTCAGTTCGTCGGTGTGCGCCGCCGCCCACTCGGTCGCCGCGTAGCAATCCTCGGTCGCCGCCGGGAACTTATGCTCGGGCGCGAGCCGGTAATCGACTGCGAAGACCACGCAGCTGGCGGCATTTGTCAGCGCCCGGCACAGATCGTCGTGGCTGTCGAGATCGCCGATCACCCAGCCGCCGCCGTGGAAAAAGACCAGCAGCGGAAACGGGCCGTCGCCCTCCGGCGTGTAGATCCTGACCGGGATCTCGCCGGTCGGCGCTGGAATCCTGCGGTTCTCGATCTTGGCGACCTGCTCGGGCGTGTAGTAGAGCAGCGCCTGCTCACGCTGCAAGCGCGAACCTGCGCGGATCTGCTCGGGTGTCAGCTTATGAATCGGGGGAGCGCCGAGGGCGGCTTGTTGATCGAGAAACGCCTGCATTTGTGGATCGATTGGCATTGCTGCTTCTCCTTGGTCGTGCGCCAGGAGCAAGACGCATCCTGGCGGCTAGCATGATAGATTTCGCGTTCCAGGTACAGCAAACGTCGCGCCAGACACGCAGTTAATCATAGCTCGGTTTTAGCTTAAGAACACCAGGAAGTTATGCCAGATCGCGGCGGGCGAAGATCAGCGCGGCCAGGGCGGTTGCGATCACAATCCAGCCGCCGAGCACCAGCCACGCGCCGATCGGAACCGCGCCGGTTGCCAGGATCGCCTGCGGATCGTAGTGCTGCCAGGGGTTGAGCGCGCCCAGCGGCGACTCCGCGATCGCCGGGATCACGTCGAGCAGAAACGAGACCAGGGTCCACGCGCTGGTCAGCCCCACCACACGCCCTGTTCGATTGTCCCAGCTTGAGATCACCAGCGCGCCGGCTCCTAGCGCCGCGAAAAGCAGCCAGGCCACCAGCGCGATTAGCAGGTAGCGACTGAGTGGCACTGGTTCGGGCAGCGCAGTCGTCCACACGCCGAGCGCCATACCCAACCAGCCCAGCAGCGCGATCAGGCCAGCGCCCAGCATGAGCTCAAGCGCTTTGCCCAGCACCAGCGCCCAGCGCGGCACGGGACGGCTGAGCAGCAGGTAGATCGATCCGCGCTCGATCTCGCCGGCCAGCGCGTCGGTGGCGCGCCCAACCACAAAGGCCGAGCCAAAGCCCAGAAAGACCGGATGGAAAAAGCCCAGCGCCAGGTAGTTGAGCAGACCAAAGCCGGCCTGCAAGCTCGGCGCGATTTTGAGCAGGCGGCGCAGCCCCAGCGGAAACGTGCGCACCACGCCTTCCACGGCGGCAATCCCGCCGATCGCCGGGTAGCTCGCGACCAGGATGTAGTGAAACAGCCCAGCGCCGATCGCCAGGGCCAGCAGCGAGCCGCGCTTGCGCCACAGCGTCGCACGGGCGATCTCGATCGCGGCGAGCAGCGCGCTACGCATCGTCGGCTTCGGGGCGATAGTGCTGCAAAAACACGTCGGCCAGCGAGGGCGGCTCGATCGTTACGTCGCGCACGGGTAGCGTTGCCAACAGCTGCAGCAGCGGCTGAAGCTCAGCCACGCTAAAGTGCCAGCGCTCCTCGGCGTAGCGCAGATCTGCCACGCTGGGCAGCGCCGCCAGCAGCGCCTCGATCGATTGATCCTCGACGTGCAGCGTAACCTGCCGCCGCATGTTGCGCCGCAGCCCGGCAATCCGATCGACCGCGATCAAGCGTCCGCCGCGAATCAGCGCCACGCGATCGCACAGCTCCTCGACTTCGCTGAGTACATGCGACGAGAAGAAGATTGTTGCGCCGCGCTGCCGGGCCGCTTGCAGCAGCATGAAAAGCGCGCGCTTGCCCAGCGGATCGAGACCCTCGGTCGGCTCGTCCAGGATCAGCACGCTGGGCTGGTGCTGCAAGCCCTGGATCAGGTTGATCTTCTGGCGTGTGCCACGCGACAGCGCGCCGATCGGACGGCGCAGATCTTGAGGTGCTAGATCCAGCGCCTCGCGCACCACCTCACGATCGAGTGGCGGACGACGCTGCAAGCGCGCCAGCTCATCCAGCAGTCGCGCGCCGGTGGTAGCTGGATCGAGACCGGCGACATCCGGCACAAAGCCAAGCTCGGCCCGCGCCCGCAGCGCCTCGTCAGGCCGTGACATGTCGAAGCCCGCCAGCCGAATCGTGCCGGCGGAAGGACGCAAAAATCCTGTCAGCAGCCGGATCGTGGTGGTCTTGCCCGCGCCGTTGGGCCC
>JAFAYS010000209.1 GCA_019240175.1 Chloroflexota bacterium
ATGTCGGAGCCGCGCACTCGGGGCTCGCCGCTCGGACTGGCGACCACGCCGCCCTCTGCGCGCTGCAAAAACTCGTTCAGCAGCTCGTATTTATTGATATCGATCACCGCCGCGACCGGCAGCGTCTGATCCTCGATCACGAAGTCCTGCTTGTCGCGATGAACCCGCCGGATCATATCGTCGAGGCCGGTGTCGCGCAGGGCATCTAGATTGGTAAGGATAGCCATCTGATCCTCCTTCAATCACAACTATAAGCATATGCGTAGCAAGCTGTGCGCCGTGCGTTGAAGGGCGACGCTATGATATACTGGGGCCGCTACACCGGAGTGAGGAGAAGATCACATGCATATCGAAGTTGCCTGTCTGCCTCGCGATGCCACCCGTTTACCTGAGCGCGTGGCGCTCGTGATCGACGTGATTCGGGCGACGACGACAATCGTCACGATGTTCGAGCGCGGCGCTCGCTCCGTGATTCTGGCGCGTGATGTGGCCAGCGCCCGCGCTGCGGTCGCGCCGCATGTGTCGACGCTGCTGGTAGGCGAGGTTGGTGGACTGCATCCGCCGGATTTCGCCTATGGCAACTCGCCAGTCGCGCTCAGCGATGCCGATTTCCGCCAGCACGATCTGGTCTTCAGCACCTCCAACGGCACCAAAGCGCTGGTCGCGGCAGCCGAGGCCGCCGGCGTGATCGCGGCCTGTCTGCGCAACGGACGTGCGGCAGTGACCACCGCGCTGGACATTGCGCGCGCCGCCAACGCCGACATCAGCGTGATCTGCGCGGGCCGAGCGGGCGGCACACAGCAAGGGCTCGACGATCTGATCTGCGCGGGCTATTTGGTGGAACAGCTGATCGCCCAGAGCGGCGGCATGATCGCAGCGTGGCAGCCCGACGCGGACTTCGCGTCCACGGTGCAGCGCGGCGCGATCGAGCCTAACAGCGTCGAGCTTGATGACTCAGCCCGCATTGCGCTACGCTTATACCGCAACGCCGTGCGTAGCCCACTACGACCAACCGCCGGCGAGATCCGCGCGGCATTCCAGGAGTCCGGCGCAGCCCAAGGCTTGGCAAGACTCCAACTGGCGGAAGATGTCACATTTTGCGCTCAGATCGACGTGAGCGAGGTCGTGCCCCGACTGGTACGGCCCGGCGAGGCAGCCCCGTATCCGCTCTCGATCGTCGCGGCAGGCTGAGCGCGATAGGAAATAAGCGCGTGTTGGGATTAGAACGCGAAAAAGAACAGCTACAGGCCGAGCTCAGACGCCGACAGCAGCACGCCACGCTGCTGCGCGAGATCGCGCTCGCCAGTCGCGGCGGCGTTAATCCACAGCAAGTCTTTCAAACCATCTTCGAGCGGCTGTCGGAGGTGCTGCCCGTCGATGCGTTTTTTGTGGCGCTCTGCGACAACGAGAATCCCGAGCAATATCGCTTTGTGCTGTTCATCGACGAGGGCAAAACCTTCGATCTGCGCAACTCGCGCGTCGGCGGCATCGCCGGCTACCTGCTTGAGCACAAGCAGCCGATGCTGTTTCGCGATCTGCACCAGGAATTTCAGCAGACCGGCGCACCGCCACCGGAGCGCTTCGGCAATGTCGAGAAGCGCTCGCGCTCCTGGATGGGCGTGCCGATCCTGATTGGCCGTGACGCGGTGGGCGTGATCTCGGCGCAGAGCTACGAGTACGGCGTGTACGACGAGAGCGATCTTGAGCTGCTGATCGCGCTGGGTGATCTGGCCTCGGTCGCGATCGAAAACGCGATCCTGTATCGCGCGCAGGAAGAGCTGAGCCAGTCGCTGGTCGATCGAGTCACCGCGCGCAGCGAGGAGCTGGCGGTACTTACGGCGATCGCTGTGACCTTTAGCCAGGGCCAGCCGCTGAATATGCTGCTCGACGAGGTGCTTGAGCGCGTGCTGTGGCTGCTGGGCATGAACGCCGGCGCGATCTTTCTCCACGAGCGGCGCACGCTGATGCATCGAGCGGCCTGGCGAGCCGACGGCGCGATTCCAATGCCCGCCGAGTGGCTGCCGATCGAGGGTACGTCGCGCGTGGCGACCGCGATGAGCACCGGTCATTTTGTCGAAGATGTGCGCGACAGCTACGCGGTTATGGCGATGCCGCTGCGGGCGCATGGCCAGACGGTCGGCGTCTTGACGCTGCACGGCCCGGCGCGCTCGCTGACCGAGCACGAGCACACCTTGCTTGAGGCGGCTAGCTACCAGATCGCGGTCGGGATCGAAAACGCGCGGCTGCTGACCGAGCGCGAGCGCCAGATCGCCCAGCTGGAAGCGCTGACCGATATCGCCGCGTCCAGCGCGTCCACGCTCGATCTGCAAGCGATGTTGGAGCAGGTGTACACCAGCCTGCGTAAGCTGCTGCCGATCGACGGCTTTATCGCGGCGACGCTCAACACCGAGCGCAGCGCGTTCAACATGGGCGTGACCTGGAACTCGGAGACCGAGATGATGCTGCTGGCACATCTGCCGGTCGATACGTCGACGCGGCTGTCGCATATGCTGGCGGATCAAAAGCCAATGCTGCTGCGTCACACCGATCCGCAGCACTACCAGATCCGCCCACGCCAAGGCTGGGAGCGCGGCGCGATGTCCTGGCTGGGCGTGCCGCTGCTCAGCCGCGAGAATAAAACCATCGGCGTGCTGGCAATCCAGAGCCAGCGACCAGACGCCTTCGATCGTCGCGATCAGCAGTTTTTGAGCGCGGTTGCTCATCAGCTGGCGCTGAACGTCGAGAACGCGCAGCTCTACCAGACGGCACGTAGCAGCGCCGCGATCGCCGAGCGCCGGGCGGATAACCTGACGCTGGTGCACAGCATTTCGCGGCTGGTCAACTCGTCGCTCAATCCGCAGGAAGTGCTGGGCATCGCCGCCGAGCAGCTGGTCAAACTGATTGGCGTGGACTACTGCGCGATCACGATCTACACCGGCAGCGGCTGGAACGGCGATGTGGTCGCGGAATATCCGGCGCTCGGCGCGCTGGGCCGGCATGTCGCCTTCGACAACGCAGAAGATTTCGAGGACGACGTGCAGATCATGGGCCAGCCGGTCTATATTGCCCAACTGCTGCACGATCCGCGCAGCCGGCCTGTGCGCGCGCTGGCCGAGCAGCTCGGCATGGAGTCGATGTTGATCGTGCCGCTGATCTCGCGTGGCCGTGCGATCGGCGCGATCGGCATGACCAGCCGCTCAAAAGGCCGTTTGTTTAGCGCCGAGGAGCTTGAGCTGTGCCGCACGGTCGCCGCGCAGGTCGCGATCGCCCTGGAAAACGCGCGGCTCTTCCAGCTTTCGGTGACGCGCATCGAGCAGGAGATGGAGATCGCGCGCTCGATCCAGGCCAACCTGTTTCCGCGCAGCCTGCCCACGATTCCCGGCGCGGATTTGGCGGCGCGCTGTGTTCCGGCGCGCGAGACCGGCGGCGATTTCTACGATGTGCTACCGCTGGATCATAGCCGCTTTGGCCTGAGCGTCGGCGATGTGTCCGGCAAGAGTTTGCCCGCCGCGATGGTGATGGCCGCCGCGCGCTCGATCGTCCGCTCCGAGGCGCTGGATCATCCGCTGCCCGAAGATGTGATGGATCAGACCAACATGCTGATCACACAGGACGTGCCGCAGGATATGTACGTGGCGCTCTGCTACGCGGTCTATGATGCCGGTCAGCGCAGCCTTGAGCTGGCGCTGGGCGGTCAGCTCACGCCGCTGCTGCGTAAACCGGACGGCAGCGTCAGCTTTATCGAGGCTAGCAGCAATCTGCCACTGGGCATCGTGCCGTCGGTACATTATGTCGCGACCAACGTGCGGCTTGAGCAGGGCGACACCGTGCTGCTCTACACCGACGGCCTGGTCGAGGCCTTCTCGCCCGACGGTGAGCTGTTTGGCTTTGAGCGGCTGCAAGCAACCTTTGCGGCGTGCGGCGATCTGCCAGCCGAGACGATCGTCGAGCAGTTGTTCGCAGCCGTGACCGAGTGGCACGCCGGCGTCGAGCGTCACGACGACATTACCACGGTTGTGCTGCGCGTCCTGTGAGCGCCGCGACGCCATCGGTAGCGCTGATTGTGGTGGCCTACGGTCATGCCGCGCAGCTGCCAGCCACGCTCGACGCGCTGCAAAATCTCGCGTACCCCGCCGCTCGCCGGGAGATCGTCGTGGTCGATAACGGCGACGGCAGCAGCGCAGCCGTGGCGCGATCATACGCAGGCGTGCGCGTACTGGAGCCGGGCCGCAATCTTGGCTTTGGCGGCGGCTGCAATTTGGGAGTCGCGCACAGCAACAGCGCGATCATCGCGCTGATCAATCCGGATCTTCAGCCCCAGCCCAACTTTTTACAAGCGCTGGTCACGCCGCTGGCCGATGAAACCGTCGGCGTAGCCGGCGCGAAGCTGCTTTATCCCGACAATCAGACGATCCAGCACGCGGGCGGCTATCTGCAAGATCCGTTGCTGCTGGCCCAGCACTACGGCTACGGCAAGCCCGATCGCGGCGCGTTCGACACAGCCCGCGAAGTCGAGTTTGTCACCGGCGCGGCGCTGGCGATGCGGCGATCAACCTGGGACGCGCTCGGCGACATGGACGAGTCGTTCTATCCCGCCTACTACGAGGACGCCGATCTTTGCCTGCGCGTGCGGCAGCAGGGCCTGAGCATCCGCTACGAGCCGGCAGCAGTCGCGATCCACCAGGAGGCGGCGGCGCTCGGCAAGGGCAGCGCAACCTACCACAGGCTGTATCATCTCAACCGGCTACGGCTGCTCTTCAAGCACTTCCCGGACGATTGGCTGCTTCAAGCATGGCTACCGGCTGAGCTGACGCATCTGCGCACCGCCGCCGACGATGCCGAGATCGCGGGATTGCAGGCCGCCTATCTGCATTGGCAGACGGTATTTCTTCACGGCTCATCCGCCACCGCCACCGATCCGTTGGGCAATACACCAGCGTACACGCCCGACGACCAGAGCGAGCTTGAGTGGACGTTACAGCAGGTCAGCGCCAAACGCACGATCGCGCCGCTGCCGTTTCGATCGCGGCTGCCGTTCGTGGCCAGGCTGCGCACGCTCTGGAATCGCACCGCCACCGAAATCTATCTCCGCCCACTGATCCAGCAGCAGAACGACTACAATGCGGCGATCGCCGAGCTAGGCCTGGCGCTGGCCCGGCAGCGGCGCGCAACCGACGCGGCGATCCTGTGCCAAGGAATGCTGCTGGCGAAGACGTTAGGAAGAACCAAGAACCAAGAACCTAACGGAAGAACAAAGAACAAAGAACAAAGAACAGAGAACTAAAGCAGTACTATTCTTCCCCTCGCCTACCGCAGCCGGAGAGGGGGTGGCGAACATAGTGAGCCAGGGGTGAGGGCCTAAACCAATCACCCCAGCGTGCTTAAAATACTCTGCATGAGATTGCGCCGATCGTCGCCGGAGTAGCCGAGCTGCAAATACCAGCCGAGCGTTGCGCGAACCATTTGGAGCTGTTCTGGCGTCAACTGGGCCTGGCCAAGCACACGGCGCAGAGCCAGCAGCGCGTCGTACTGGCCAAACGGCGTTTCCAGCGTGCCGATCGAGCGTGAGAGCAACACATCGAGCGACTCAGCGGTTGGCCGCCATTCCAGGTACTTGTAGGCGGAAAGTCGCGTGCCACCGTTATCGCTCAAGAGGCGCGGCTTGACTGCCAGATCGTCGATCTGAGGAATCAACGACCACATCGTCGAAGAGATCAGACGCATCAGCCGTGAGCGCTCCGGGCCGGATGGCACCTGGCTGCGGATTTGATCGTACAGCGCGGCCAGCTCATCCACACGTGCCAGCGCGTCGGCTG
>JAFAYS010000242.1 GCA_019240175.1 Chloroflexota bacterium
GTACGATCGTGGAGGGGCAGCTGAAGGAGCTGGTGATCAAACATGTCGATCAGGTGATCGCGGTGGTGGATTCGTCCAAGCTGGGCAGCATGTCGCTGACGGCGTTTTGCCCGGTGCGCGCGATCCAGTGCTTGATCACGGCTGGCGACGACGCCGCGCGCAAAGCCGAGCCGTTCCGTCCGCTGCTGGATGTTGTGATCGGCTAGTGCGCTTAACGCCCGACTCGCCGCCGAGCAAACTGCCCGCGACGAGTCGGATGCGAACGCTGGTAGATGTTGAGGCTGGTGGCTATTCTTTGCTCAACACGGTCGGATCGGACTGCAAGCCGCCGCTGAGGGACTGCCAGGCAGACCAGGTATTGTTTTTGAAGGTGCGCTGGTGCAGGGCGTTATCGGTGCCGCGCACAAAGATATCGAGTTGACCATTGGGTCCAGCGACGACTGCCGGCTGCGAGCCCGCGCCGCCGGGCATGGCGGTGACAGCTTGCCACGCGCCCCAGGCGTTGTTTTGAAACGTGCGTCGATACAGCTCCATATCGTTGCCGCGAATATACACATCGATGCGGCCATTTGCGCCGGGCACGACCACTGGATCGGATTGCAAGCCGCCGCTGAGAGATTGCCAGGCGGACCAGGTGTTGTTTTTGAAGGTGCGCTGGTGTAAGGCATTGTCGGTGCCGCGCACGAAGATGTCGAGCTGGCCGTTCGCGCCCGCGACGACCGCCGGCTGCGAGCCCGCCGCGCCGGGCATGGCGGTGACAGCTTGCCACGCGCCCCAGGCATTGTTTTGGAAGGTGCGGCGGTAGAGA
Source organism: Chloroflexota bacterium (assembly GCA_019240175.1). Lineage (GTDB taxonomy): Bacteria > Chloroflexota > Chloroflexia > Chloroflexales > Kallotenuaceae > LB3-1. Next base: position 809 of record JAFAYS010000242.1, read on the forward strand.
CCCATGTCATTGGCGCGGACATACACGTCGATGCGGCCATTCGCGCCGGGCACGACCACTGGATCGGATTGCAAGCCGCCGCTGAGAGACTGCCAGGCGGACCAGACATTGTTTTTGAAGGTGCGCTGATGCAGGGCGTTATCGGTGCCGCGCACGAAGATGTCGAGCTGGCCGTTCGCGCCCGCGACGATTGCCGGCTGCGATCCTGCGCCGCCCGGCATGGCGGTGACAGCTTGCCACGCGCCCCAGGCGTTGTTTTGGAACCTGCGCCGATACAGTTCCATGTCATTGCCGCGCACGTATGCGTCGATCTGACGTGCCGGCGGCTGGATCGTCACCGTGGCGGTGTCGCTGGCGACGCGTCCGTCGTTGTCGGTCACCTTGAGCGTCAGCGTAACCGTGCCGGTCGTGGTATAAGTGTGCGCCAGCGTAGGCACCGTCGTGGTGGAGTCGAAGACGCCATCGCCGGTCACATCCCACTGGTAGCGCGCGATCGTGCCGTCCTGGTCGCGCGAGCCGCTGGCGTCCAGCGTCACCGGCTGCCCGGCGGTCGCAGTATAGGGGCCGCCCGCCTCAGCGGTTGGAATAGCTGCTGCGGGCGCGGGCACCGTCGAGCTGCCGATCACGACCTGCGCGCCGCCGCTGGGCACATTTGCGCCATGTAGATTAATCTGCCAGGTGCCGGACTCCGGCCTGGCGATGCTGTAGGACTCGAAGGTTGAGCCTTGATTCCGCACCACATCCGCCGCGCTGGTCGTGCGATCGATCGTGCGGCCCGAGGGCGATCGTAGGCTCAGCACCACATCACTGCCGCTGGGCCGGCTGGCGGAAAACGTGGCGCGCTCCTGGTTGATCGGCACGCTCTGGTTGAGCGTGGTTGTCGCGCCGGGATTGACCTGTGTCGTGGCGCAGGGCCTGATCGTGCCGCCGCCGATCTTGGTGCGTACCAGCTGAAACTCACAGGCCAGATCCTCGGTCTCCAGCCGCTTGTACTCGCCGCGGGTCGCGTTAGCGATGGTTTGAAGCTGAGCGCCGTTTGCCTGGCCGAAGCCAAAGGCGTAGACCGGCCAGCCGCGCTGGGCAAAGCAGTTGTACTCGGTTCCGAGCGTACCCTCACCGTCGGTCAGCAGAATCGCGGCCTTGTACCGATTGGATGAGGTCGAGGCAATCAGCTCTTCACAGCCTTTTTGCAGCCCTGCCCCAATATTCGTCCCGCCCTCGGCGTTGCTATCGTCAAGCACATTATAGAGCGTTTGCCGATTCGGCCCAACCTCTACCACACGATTCAAGGTGTTGGCAGCACCATCAAAGTCCACCGCGCCGAGAAAATCACTATGCAGGGTAGCGTCCAGATACGCACGTGCCGCGACGTGGCGCTGATTGTGTTCGTCGTTCCATGCCATGCTGCCCGAGCTGTCGATAATCAGGACAGTGTCGACGGTCGATGCGGCACCTGTGCAGCGCGAGAACAGCGGCGCGCCGGGCGTAGGGCAAATACCCGTTGGCGACTCCAACAAGATAGCGGTGGGACCACCGAGATTCGGATCGGCTACCGGTTTGGCAAACAGCGGTACGTTGTAGTTGCCTGCGGTATCCGGCAACAGCGACAAAAATGTTCCGTCTTGTCGTTCCAGGACGGCTTTGGTATTAGGATACCTGGCCCGGATTGGCACCGTCTTGTCTGTGGTTTGAGTCGACCACAGGACCGTGATGTTGTCGACGCGCGGGCTGGTAAAGTAGACCTCCTGATGATCCTGGGTTGGCTGGGAGTTGAGCACAGGCGTGAAGGAGAGCGGCGACGTCGTGGGCGTCGCATCGCTCAAATACTTCTGAAGGTTGAGCACAGCGGTGTACGCGTCCCGCACCGTTTGATCCTGGTAGAGGCCGTCTTTTAGCAACCCGGTATCGAGAGCCGAGTTATCGAGCTGGAACTGAAAGAAGCGATCGATATTGTAAGCCGGCAGTGGTCCGACAGCTCTGAGGTAGGTTAAGGCCTGGGTAATCTCGCTACCACGCGCTTGTTCGTGGGCCGCTGTGCCCGCGCCCAGCGAAGGTGCGAAGCTATTATCGACACCAAATTCAGTCACCCAAAATGGTCTGT
>JAFAYS010000301.1 GCA_019240175.1 Chloroflexota bacterium
ATCCAGGAGCGCGCCGTGGAGCTGCCGCCCGCGCTGACGATTCTGATGCTGGTACTGATGGGCATTATCTTTGGCGTGCTGGGGCTGCTGCTGGCCACGCCGATCCTGGCGGTGGTGCTGGTGCTGGTCAAAATGCTGTATGTCGAAGACGTGCTGGGCGACGATATCGACGTGGCGGGCGAGCCGAATTAATAGCGGTCAATCTTAAGCCGGCGCTAGTGGCGTGATCTGCCCCAGCCGCGTCGGTGCCGCTGCTCCAACGATTCGCTTGGAGCATACTGCTGTCCCTGGCGTAGCACCCAGTCCATCTCGACATTGACCGCCGACAGAGCCATGTTCGACTCGCCGATCAGCAGGAAGCTGGCGTACAAGAGCAGGCCCATGCCGACGATCCCGAGCGGAATCGGCACCCAGGCGTACTGCTCCCAGGCCACCGCCACAATCCCGATCGCCATGCTGGTTGCCACGAACACGCTCAGCGACAGATACAAGCAGGCCAGGGCGCGCTGAAGCAGCCGCGAACGGCGCGTGGTGATGTCGAGCAGCCGAAACAGCACAGCGCGCTCTTCGCCAATCAGCGTGCGGTCGGTTGCCTCCTCCGCCAGCAGCGCGAAGCGATCGGCAATCTTGCGCGTGCGATCGATCACGCGGCTGAGGCGCTGCGATGTCGTGAGGATCAACGAACTAGACGCGGATATCAGCACGGCGGGCGTGATCATCGCCGAAAGAATCGTCAGGGCGGTCGCCAGTGGATCCATGCTCAGATCTCGCTTACCAGGCCGGCGAGCCACGATAGCGGCGGCCAGCCTGGCCCGACACCAGCACCGGCGGCCCGTTGCCGTCGGCCTCAAACTCGATCAGGCCATACGAGCTGACAAAGCTGTTCGCGCTGAGCGGCGTACAGACAACCTCATCGCCCCACCAGCGCATCCGCAGCTGGTCGGCGTCAACTCTGATCGTGATCGGCGTCAGGTCGATCGCCCAGACCTTGTACACGCCGGGATACTCCGCCCACGCGCTGGTATCGGGCACAAACGCGTCGTCGCGCTCGAAGCGCGCGTACGGATCGCCGTTGATCACGAGATAGCGCGCCAGCTCCGCCTCGTCGGCCACAAAGCCGACCGACGTGTAATTCGACTGGTATAAACCGTCCTCGACCGCCGTCAGCGGCAGCGTCTCGCCGTTAAGCTCAAGCACCAGCTGATCGTCCGCAACCGAAATTGTGGCCAGACCCGAGTGGACGCTGAGATACGTTCCAACGTAACGCGGCCACTGCGCGCGCTCCGGCTCGACCACGGCTGCCTGGAACGGGCCGGTAGGCACCTCAAGCAGCTCACTGAAAAGCGTGTCGAGCAGACTCCACAGACCGCTGCCGTCCTCGTAGTTGCACTGTAGCGCAAGGCCCACGCCGTGATCGGGAAAAAGCGCCAGCGTGCAGTTGTAGCTTTCGAGCATGCCGCCGTGGGAAACCTGACGCGCGCCTTTGTAGTAGCCGGTGTAGAGGCCCAGGCCATAGCCCGACTCAAAGCCGTAGGTGTAGCGACTGGTCTGCGGCGCGTGCATGGCGGCAACCGAGGCGGGCGTGAGCAGCGTGGTGCCGTCAAACTGGCCCTGGTTCAGATGCATGATGCCAAAGTTGGCCAGATCGAGCGTGGAGCTGATGCCGAAGCCCGCCGGATTGCCGCTGACATTGTCGGTAAAATGATGCTTGGCACGCAGCAGGCCGTCGGCGTCGACCACGTGCGGCAGCGCCAGCGGATAGGTCATCGCCACCAGCCGATCAAAGGTGCTGCGGCGCATCTGCAGCGGCTCGAAGATCAGCTCTTGCACCAACTGCTCGTAATATCTGCCGGTCACGACCTCAGCCAGATAGCCAGCCAGCACGATCACGGTGTTGTTATACAAATGAACCTTGCCCGGCTCGGCGATGAACTGGTAGCGCGGGATTTCTTCCCACACAAAGCGCCGCAGCGCATCGGGATCGCGCGGGCCAAAATCCTTGCCCGCCGCCGGCAGCCCGGTGGTGTGGCTCAGCACATGCCGCAGCGTGATCCGCTCGCCCAGCCGCCGATCGCTGAAGACAAAGCCCGGCAGATAGCTGACCACCGGACGATCCAGATCGAGCCGGCCCTGCTCGACCAGGCACATCACGAGTGTAGCCGTCAGCGTTTTGCTGATCGAGCCGATGCAGAACAGCGTGTCCGGCGTGACCGCCAGACCGCCATCCTCGACGCTGGTCGTGCCAAAGCCGCGCGCGTAGGTAACCTCCGCGCCCTCCATCAGCGCCAGCGCCAGCCCGACATAGCGCCGCTCCTCGACCGCACGCTGGATGCGCTGCTCAAGCCGGTAGATATTCAACATCGTGATGCTCCTGCGTTTCAATGGCAGCCGGTGTGGCGCGCCGTATCATACCATGCGTGCGACGACCGCACGCCGGCGCGGTGACGCTTATTCCTCAGCGGCCAGACGCTCGATCTCGTCCAGCACTGCAAATTCGATCGCCAGCGCGGCGGCTTCTACCGTCGGGGTATCAAACAGTTGCTCAAACGACAGCCCGAGGCCGAACGCAGCGCCCGCGCGACGAACTACCTGTTGAGCCTGCGCGGGCGTGCCACCGAGCGCAAAGAAATCGCTTTGGAGCGACACCAGCGGCAGGTGCAGCACATCGCCCCAGATTTGGAGCAAGCTTGCCTCGACGGATGTGCGGGGCACAAACTGCGCGGCCAGGCTTCGCAGCGCCTCCCGATCGAGGTTACCATTAGCATCAGTCGGCAGCGCCGGCAGCGAGATCACCAGCGGCGGCAACATACCGGAGGTGAGGTGACGACTCAGATACGTGCGGAGCTGCGCGACGATCGAGCCGGCGGCGCTGCCTTGGAGCGGACGATTCGCGTACTGCGCCCAGCGCGGACTCGACGCTGCCGGCGCTGCATCTGCGGGAGTTGTCAGCGCTACGATCTGCTCCGCCGCACGCCGCGTCAGCACAACATCGTACGCGCCAGGCTCGCCGCGCGCCGACCACGAGATGCGGGTCGTGTAGGGCAGCTCCTGACCCAGCGCCCACAGATCGGCGGGCGCAACACCAGCAGTGGCAGCAGCAAGTGCTCGTTTGAGATCACCGGCAGTCGCCAGATCGCCTGGATTGGTCAACAGATCGATCGCGGCCAGGTCGGCCAGCACGCGAGCGTTTGGCACGCCGATCAGGCGTAGCTGCGTGGGTGCCGTCTCGGCCAATAGCCGCCGCAGTGACTCAACGGTCAAGCCGGCGGTTTGCCAATCCAGCTCCTGGGAAGCGCCGGAAACCAGGGTGGCGCAGCCGACTCTGAGCACAACATCGTAGCGAAATTTTGTCAGCTCATTCAGCGCCCAACCGCCTTTCAATTGAATCGATAGATCGGTGACCTGCGGCAGCTCGCGCTGAAGCGCGGCGAAGAAGGCCGGATCGACGGCCAGCTCTTTTTCCTGCGCCAGACGCTGCTGGATACGCTGCCGCAGCTCGGGGATCGGCAGCTGATCGGCTGCCTGATACAGCTGGACCGAGGTGTGGAACGCTTCAAGCAGCGGCAAGCTACGCACACCGCCGACAAAGATCGCACCGCCGGGCTTGACACGGGTGACCGCGCGTTCCAGCACCTGCGCCAGATAATCGCTGCTTGGAAAATACTGCACAACCTCGTTCAGAATAACCACGTCGAACGCGGCCTCAGGAATGCCGTCGAGCTCGTCAGCAGGCGCGTGCAAGAGCGCGATCTCCGGTAGCTGCGCTTGTTGTCGCCGAACCTCCGCCGCCAGCCGATCCAGTGCCGCCTGCGATACATCCGTGCCGCAGTAATACTCGCATCCAGGCGCGATGCGCAAGAGCAGCAGCCCGGTGCCGCAGCCCAGCTCAAGCACCCGTCGCGGCTGCAGCGCCCGTATGCGCGCCACCGAGTCGTCGATACACTCGAAGATCTCAGGCTCCGGGATTTGTTGATCGGTGTAGCTACTGGTCCAGACGCGTAGACTGACCTGTGCATCCTGCTGCGAGCTGATCGCCTGGCGATACACCTCGTCGAAGACCGCCTGCCACTGTGTCACCTGCTCACGATCGCCGGTGCTCCGTGTGGCCGCCGCCTGCGGCCCGTGCTCAACAAAAAAGGCCACCAGCTGCGGCCCGTCGGGCAGATTGTAGCTCAGCACGGCAGCGTCAGCGACGGCTGCATGCTGTTGCAGCAGCGTCTCGATCGCCGCCGGGTCGCCGGGCTGCTCACGCTGGGCGGACGAGACGTCATACGGCATTTCGCCTGAGTCATGTTCTTCCATAGCGCTCCGCATCTTGTGGATCTCGGTGAATGCGTGGCCTAAGTATAACCGGCTGCTCACACGCGCATCAACGGACAGATCTAGAAATCAGGTAAAATTATGCTATACTAGCGCCTGTCGTGAGGTGGACTTGGGCCTGAGCGGCACAACGGGGCGCACCACACGCGGCGGCAAACCACCAAACACCGGATCGCCGCGACGTAGCACACACAGAGCATAACTCCCTGACGCACTCCGAACTAGAGCCGGGTTTTCTCCGGTCGTTTTCTGTACACGCACAAGGACCGTGTGATGCATGACGATCTGCTTTCCAGGCAGCGAGCAGAGCTGGAAAAACGTAAAGCGCAGCTTTCGCAGGCCCAGCGCGATAAGCTGGCGCAGCGGCTGGAAGCCGGGCAAGTCGCTTCATCCGCCACAGCCGCGCCGAGCAAACCTTTCAGCGCACCGCGCACCGCAACCGAGCGTCTGATCGCGGCAATCTGGCGGCGGGCGCTGGACCGCGAGCAGATCGGCATCGACGAGAATTTTTTCGAACTGGGCGGCCACTCGCTGCTGGCGGTGAAAGTCACGCACGATATCCACGATGCGCTGGGCGTGCTGCTGCCGATGCGCGTGCTCTTCGACGACGCAACGATCGCCGGGCTGGCCGCACGCATCGAGGCCGGACACCAGCAGCCGCTACACAGCTACGGTCGCGCACCGATTCCACAGCTACCGCCTCAGCCATGGTACACGATCTCGCACGCCCAGCGCCGCCTGCTGATCGTGGATCAGGCTGATCGTACGCGGCGCGCCTACCTACAGCCGGAAATCTGGACGATCGAGGGCGCGCTCGACGTGGACGCGCTGGAACGGGCTTTCAAAATGCTGGTGGAGCGCCACGAGATTCTGCGCACCGCGTTTCCCTTCGTGCAGGGCGATTATCGCCAGGTGATCCATGACGCCGACTGCTTCCACCTGCGCCGGATCGATGCGCACCAGCAGCCGGACCAGGCGACACTGCTTGAGCAGATCTACCACGCGGAACGCACCACGCCCTTCGATCTCGATCGCGCGCCGCTGCTACGTGTCACGCTGATTCAAACCGCCGACGATCGCGCGGTGCTGGTGCTGACCTCGCACCATGTGATCCTCGACGGCTGGTCGGAGGGGATTTTGTACCGCGAGCTGGCGCTGGCCTACGAGGCGTTTCGCCAGGACGCAGCGCCGGAGCTGCCGCCGCTTCAGATTCAGTACAAAGACTACGCCGCCTGGCACAACGCCTTGATCGAGTCGGGCGCGTTCGACGCCGACCTGGCGTATTTTCAGCAGCGCTTTGCCGAGGGTGTGCCGCCCGCGCCGATCCAGACCGACAGGCCACGACCCAAAGAATTTTCGTATCACGGCGATATTCTGGCGTTTCACTTCGCCCAGGAGCACGCCGAGGCGCTGCGCGAGCTGGCCAAACGCAGCAACGCCAGCTTGTTTATGATCTCGTTCTCGGCGCTGGTGCTGCTGCTGGCCTCGTACCGCAAGCAGCGCGAGATTGTGGTCGGCACCGTCACCACCGGGCAGATTCACCCCGACATGCAAAACCTGATCGGCTTCTTCGTCAACACGCTGCCGCTGCGCTTCCACGTCGATCCCGCGACAACCTATCTTGAATATCTGCAACACTTCAAGCACACGCTGCTGGAAGCCTTGGAGCATCAATACTATCCCTTTGACAAGCTGGTCGACGCGCTGGGCGTGACAGTCGATCGCAGCCACGCGCCGCTCTTCGATATTCTGGTGATCGGCCAGGACTTCGGCGGCCTGGGCTCCGAGATCGCAACGCCCGCCGGAACGCTGATCGATCTTCAGCCGCAAAAGCTGGTGCGCAGCCTGTACGACCTGAAGTTTGAGTTTACCCACGCGGAGCAGGGCATTTTTCTCAATCTAGAGTACAACACCGATCTCTTTGATCGCGCGACGATCACGTTTATGCGCCAGCAGCTAGAGCATCTTGTGGCGCAAATCGCCGGCAACCCCGCGCGGCGAGTGCAGGAGTTTGACTACCACCCAGCCGGAGCGCCGACGACCACAAACGATCCGGATTTCGATATCGAACTATAAACCCTTGCAAGGTTAAAATCCCGCAGCAGGAGGAGCATATGGCGACGTCACCGCAGCCGACACCGATCCCTCGTGTGTCCAGGGAAGTTTTCGAGCGGGAATATTTGCCCGCCAACAAGCCGGCGATCATTCAGAACAGCCTCAGCGACTGGCGCGCGGTCGGTCTGTGGACGCACGACTATCTGGCGGCGACCTACCGCGATAAGCGCGTCGTCGTCAGCGCCTCGATCGCCGAAACGCTGCAGGGCGAGTCGCCGGCGGTGGAGAGCGGCTTCTGGATCAAGCATGTCGACGAGGAGATGGACTTTCCGGCGGCGATCGAGCTGATCACCCGCGCCAAGCAGACCAATCGCCACTACTACCTGTACCGACGTTCGGTGCCCGACGAGTACCCGGAGCTGTACCCGGACATTTCGATCCCGGCCTGGATTCCGGTTGCCAAGCCGCGGATCAACCTGTGGGTCGGCGGCGCGCACCATGTGACCACGCTGCACTACGATCTTGAGAATAATTTCTTCGCGCAGGTCCACGGGCACAAGCACTTTACGATCTTCAGCCCGGAAGAGACCGCCTACCTGTACCCGCATCCGGTCCACAGCGCGCACGCCAACATCAGCACCGTCGACGTCGACAAGCCCGACCTCGGCAGCTTTCCCGATTTTGCCAGCGCCCAGCCGATCGCCGGGATTGTCGGGCCGGGCGACCTGCTCTACCTGCCGAGCCGCTGGTGGCATCACGTCAGATCGCTCGACGATAGCATCTCGGTCAACTTCTGGTGGCAGGCCGACTTCGCGCAAACACTGGCACCCAACGAGCTGCGGCATCTTCAGCTGCAATACCAGCTCGATCGGCTGCAAGGCATCAAGGCGACGGCGCTCGATCCGGCGGGCATCAGCTTTCTGGATCTGGCCGGGCTGCTGTTCGAGCGGAGATACTACCTGCCGGCGATCGTCGCGGCGGGCGCGGCACTGGACGAGGCGCTACGCCAGCTTTGCCGCCAGCAGCACATTCCCGACCGCCATACGACCACGCTGCGCGATCTTCTGTCGCTGAATACCGAGCTTGAAGCGCTGGGCGTGTACGGGGCCGAAGATGCGTGGCGCGTGCGCGGATGGAACGACATGATCGCCCAGGCACTGGCCGCCGACAACCGCCATTTTCAGGCCGTCGACGATCGCTTGTTCGCGCCGCAGGCCGTGCGCACGCTGATCGACGAGATCGCGGAGTTCTGCCGCCAGAGCGCGCAGGCGGAAACGCAGGCCCCCGACGATCTAGAGTTCGATATTCTTCTTTGAAAACAGGCAAAGGTTTGTATGTCACAGCAGAATATATCCGAGGCCGCGACGATTCCGTTTGTGATGGCAGCCGAGGATCACAGCACCAGCCTCCACAGCTGGCTCGATAGCCACCGCGAGCAGATCGCCGCCCAGCTGCTGCACCACGGCGCGATCTTGTTTCATGGCTTCAATGTGCGCGCGCTGGCCGAATTTCGCCGCACGGTCACCACGCTCACGCCCGAGCTGGTCGAGCAGTACGAAACGCCGACGCCGCGCACCGAGGTCAATCGCCAGATCTACACCTCGACAACCTATCCCGAGGAATACCCGATCTTGATGCACAACGAGATGTCGCACACGCACATGTGGCCGGGCAAGATCTGGTTTTACTGCCACGTGCCGGCGACCACCGGCGGCGAAACACCGATCGCGGATAGCCGCCGCGTGTACAGCCTGATCGATCCCGCGATTCGCGAGCGCTTCGTCGACAAAAAGGTGATGTACATCCGCAACTACAATCCCACCGGCGATCTGCTCAGCTGGCAGCAGGTGTTTGGCGTCGAGACACGCGAAGAGGCCGAAGCGTATTTTCAGACCGCCGGCATCGACTACGAGTGGAAAGCCGACGGCGGCCTGCGCACGCGGCAAACGCGCGACGCCGCGATCCGCCATCCGGTCAGCGGCGAGCTAGTCTGGTTCAACCAGGCGCATATCTTCCACCTGTCGAATCTGCCCGGCGACGAGCGCACGCTGCTCGAAAAACAGTACGCCGGTCGCGAAGAAGATCTGCCGTACTACACTTGCTACGGCGACGGCTCGCCGATCGCGGCTGAAGAGCTGATGCATATTCGCGCCGCCTACGATCAGGCAGAAGTTGCGCGGCCCTGGCACAAAGGCGATGTAATGCTGCTGGATAATGTGCTGTGCGCGCATGGTCGCAAGCCCTTCTCGGGCGCGCGCAACATCTACGTCGCGATGGCCGAGCCGCAGCACAGCCTGGCCGCGCGCCAGTAGGAGAGTCAGCGCATGGATGTGTCAGAGAAAGTAGCCGAAAACTTCTGGCTGGAAGCGCTGGCGACGGTGGTCGGGAAGCTCGACGCGCTCAAGCCGCTGCGCACATCCGGCAGCGGCGGCGATACCGAGGCGCAGATCGCGCTGCCCGCCGCGCTGGTCGAGTCGCTTCAGCGCAGCACGAAAAACCATCCGACCGCGATCTTTGTGTTTCTGGTGTCGGCGGTGCAAGGCGTGCTTCAGCGCTACTCCGGCCAAACGACGCTGCTGATCGGCGCGCCGCCTCTGGAGCGCAGTGACAGCAATGGCCTGGTCTTTGTGCTGAATCAGATCGACGGTGCCGGCAGCTTCAAGACGCTGATCGGCGAGCAGCGGCAGCGTGTGATCGAGGCCAGCCGCTACCAGCACTACTCACTCACCACGCTCTACCAAAAATTTATCGCCAACTACGGCAACTACGAGCCAATCTTCGACGTCGGCGTGATGTACGACAAGCTTAGCCCGGCCACCGAGGAGTTCGATCTGTTCAAGCTTCAGGTCCGGCTCAGCGACGACGAGCGCGGCTGGTCGCTGCGGCTGCGCGCCAAAGACGGCATCATCGCCGCGCCGGTGCTGGCGCAGTTTGGCGAGCATCTGATCCGCTTCTTGTCGGCAGGTTTCGCCGATCCAAACGTGCTGCTGAAAGATATTGCGCTGCTCACGCCCGACGAGATCGCGCGCGTGCTGGCGTTTGGTCGTGGTAATGCGGCGGATGTGTCGGCATCGCTGGTTGAGCAGATTCGTGAGCACGCTGTGTACGCCGGAGAGCGCACGGCGGTCGTGTGGGGCGAGCAGCTGAGCTACGCCGAGCTGGAAGCGCGCTCGAATCAGTTCGCGCGCATGCTGGCGGCGGCAGGTGTGCAGCCCGAGTCGCGCGTGATGCTGATCATGCCCAAGTCGCTGGACCTGCCGATTTGTCTGCTCGGCACCTGGAAAGCCGGCGCGGTGTACGTGCCCGTCGCGCCGGAGCTACCCGCCGAGCGGCTGCTGGCGCTGATCGCGGATTGCGATCCAGATTATCTGGTGGTGGGCCAGACGGTGCTCGAAAAGCTGCCCTTCAAAACGCTGGCCGAGCACGCACGCGCGGCTGGTCAGCGCCAAGTGGTGCTGGCCGACGATCTGGAATATTTGTACACCGAGGAAAGCGCCGACGCGATCACGACGCCGCTGGATCAGCAGAGCCTCGCTTACATTATGTACACCTCCGGCACAACCGGCAGCTTCAAGGGCGTCGCGGTCAGCCACAGCAGCCTGAGCAACGTGATCAGCTGGTTCCGGCGCACGTACCAGCTCGACGCTGAGGCGAAGCTGTTGCAGCTCACGCCCGTGACCTTCGATCCGAGCCTTGAGCAGCTGCTGGGCGCGCTGACGGCGGGCGGGCAGATCCAGCTGGCGGGCGCGGCAGAGCTGGCGAATCCGGACCAGCTGGCGGCGCGCATCGAGCAGCAAGCGCTCGGGCAGCTCAACGCCACGCCGGCAATCGTCGAGGAGCTGCTGGCCGAACGTGAGCGGATTCCAGGTCTGCACACGGTGATCGTGGGTGGCGATAGTCTGCGCGAGGATTTGAAAGCAAAGATTATCGGTAAAGGTTACCGGCTGCACAACCACTACGGCCCCACCGAATGTACGATCGATGTGACGGCGGGCGCGTGCCAGGCCGAGCAGCCGGTCGCGATCGGACATCCGATCGACAATACGCGCATCTACATTCTCAACCAGACCTTGCAGCCACAGCCGCCGGGAGTCGCCGGCGAGATCTACGTAGGCGGTGCAGGGCTAGCGCGCGGCTACTGGCGCGATCCCGCGCTAACGGCGGAGCTGTTCGTTCCCGATCCGTTTGCCGACGGCCAGCGCATGTTTCGCACCGGCGATAGTGCTAGTTGGACCGAGGACGGCGCGATCATGTTTGGAGGCCGCAGCAGCACGCTGGCCAAAGTGCGCGGCGTGCGCATCAATCCCGCCGAGATCGAGCGCGTGCTCAGCGACAATCCACGCCTCAAAGAAGCCGCAGTGGTCGCCTATCACAACGCGATCGGCGAGGAAAGCCTGTGTCTTTTCGTCGGCGGCACGGACTACAGCGAGAGCGAGATCACGGATCTGCTGCTACAGCGCCTGCCGCACACCTTTATTCCGTCGCGGATCGTGCTGATCGAACGGCTGCCCAAGCTAGAAAGCGGCAAAATCGACGCCGCGCAGCTACGCGCGCAGGCCCAGCAGCTGACCGTCGAGGCGGCCTACCGTGCGCCGGAAACTGAGACCGAGCAGATCATTGCCGCAATCTGGGCGGATGTGCTGGGCGTTGAGCGCGTCGGCGTGGACACCGATTTCTTCGCGCTCGGCGGTCACTCGCTGATGGCCACGCGGGTAATCTACCGCATCTACGAGGAATTTGGCGTCGATATCAACCTGCGCG
>JAFAYS010000320.1 GCA_019240175.1 Chloroflexota bacterium
TGGCCCAAACGGGCAGCGTGCGAGTCGAAGATCCCGACAATCTGCTCGGCGGTCAGGCGGATCAGGTGCGCGACGCTGCACAGCGGCTGGCCGACGAGGGCGCGCAGGTGATTGTGGTGGCGGCGGGCGAGTCTGCCGGCTCTACTCAGGCCAGCGCCGATCAGTTCTTGAACAACTTTCTGGCGCAAAACAACATCGCGCCCGCCAGCAACCAGATCAATCCGAATCAGGTTGTGTTCTACGTCGCGCGTGATGCTCGTCGTACCTCGGTGTTCTATGGATCGCGCTGGACCAGTACGCTCGATCCGGTTTATCAGTCGATTCAAGATCAGCAGATGAATCCGCGCTTTGCCGACGGCGATCTGCCGGGCGGTCTGGTCGCCGGCATCGACGCGGTTCGCACGACGATCAATCCTCCCACGTCGCCGGTCATATACGTGCTTGGCGGCGCGGTGCTGCTCGGCGTGATCGCGCTGATTGCCGTGCCGATGCTTCAGAAGCGGCGTGCCACTGCGACGACGCTTGAGACGGCCCGTGAGCGGATGCGCACGGCGCGGCAGCAGGCGGGCGCGGCGATCGCCGATGTCGCCAATGTGGCCGAGCAGGCGCAGGCGAAGGCGCAGTACGATCGCATCAGCTACAGCGAGAACAACATCGAGCGGCTGCAATCGCTGCAGGCGAAAGGCACGCAGCTTTTCCAGGAGGCGCAAGATATTTTCTCGACTGCCGACGATCAGATCGAGCTGAAGGACAATCCCGCAGCCAACGATTACGAAACGGTCGCGGTGCAGTACGATCGCGCAAAAGATCTGGCTCAGCAGGCCAACAGCGCGATCCGAGAGGCCGAGGCGTTGCGCGCGCAGCTGGACGCTCAGGGCTCGCCCAGCACCGGCCCGACGACCCGGCTCCGAGAGTAGGCATTGACATAACTTTGTTTCGAGAGCGCGGCATCAAACGATGTCGCGTTTTTTGTATGCTGGCTATGTTTAGATACGCTGCCAATTTGTAAATAAATATTGACTATTTTTAACTTTTCCTTTATATTCAGCGTACGGCCACAAAGCATCGGCACTTGAGCACCGCATCGATCGCCACGCCCGGAACGATCGGTCTGGAACCGCGCTTGCAGTGCTGCTCGCCGCACAGAACCGATTGTATGGAGGCTGCTACATGTCCGAGTCGTCCAACCCGTTGAATCGCCGCACGTTTCTCAAAGCATCGTTGGGTGTTGGTACCAGTGTCGTGATCGCCGGCACCGAGCTGCGCTTTCCTGCCGAGGCGGAGGCCGCTCCGTCGTCGCCTGACAATACGCCGCCACCCAATTCTTTCAATATCAACGCCGTGACGCCGCCGACGATCGCGAACTGCACTGCCTGGAACGCGCGTCAGCCCAGCTCGCCGATCGAGATGCTGTCCACGAAGCCAACCAAGGTGATTGTGCATCACACGGCAACGCCAAACTCGACCGATTACTCGCAGGCGCATGCCTACAGCCTGTCGCGCTCGATCCAGAACTATCATATGGACTCGAACGGCTGGATCGATACCGGCCAGCAGTTCACGATCAGCCGTGGTGGCTACATCACGGAAGGCCGGCATCGCAGCCTTGAGGCGCTTCAGGGCGGCACGCAGCATGTACGCGGCGCGCACTGCTCCAACCAGAACGATGTGGCGGTCGGCATCGAGAATGAGGGCACCTACACCACGGTCTCGCCACCGCAGGCGCTCTACAATAAGCTGGTCGCGCTGATCGCCTACATCTGCCAGCAGTACGGTATTCCCAGCACGCAGATCTACGGCCACCGCGATTTCAACGCCACGCAGTGCCCCGGTGATAAGCTGTACGCTATGCTGCCGCAGATTCGCACCGATGTGGCCGCAGCGATCGGTGGTCCTGCGCCGCGCACCTGGCCGGTCGTGCAGCGCGGCCAGAGCGGTGAGCGCGTCAAGACCGTGCAGTATCTGCTGCGTGAGTACGGCATCAACGTTACCGCCGACGGCATCTTCGGCCCCGCGACCGAGACAGCGGTCAAGACCTTCCAAACATCCAAGGGCGTGACCGCCGATGGTGTTGTCGCTGCGGCAACCTGGGAAGTGTTGGCCTTCGTGACCAGGCGCAACGACAGCGGCGATGCGGTACGCGCGATCCAGAGCCAGCTTATCTCCAAAAGCT
Source organism: Chloroflexota bacterium (assembly GCA_019240175.1). Lineage (GTDB taxonomy): Bacteria > Chloroflexota > Chloroflexia > Chloroflexales > Kallotenuaceae > LB3-1. The sequence continues at coordinate 2,174 of JAFAYS010000320.1, forward strand.
ACAGCCTGACGCTCGACGGCTTCTTTGGCGCGAGCACCGAAACTGCGGTGCGGAGCTTCCAAACTTCGCGCTCGATCCTCAGCGACGGCATTGTTGGTCTGGATACCTGGAATCAGCTGGTCAAGTAAGTCCGGCTTAGTCCACACAAAAACGCCCACTTCCATTGCGGAGGTGGGCGTTTGCGATTCTTGTGGATGTACAGATGTTGGTTTAGGCGGCGACGGCCTCTGGCTCAGCCGCGCGGGGGCGGGGATCGGTTGCGGAGGTGAGGTGGATCGCTGGCTCAATGGTTACCTCAGCCTCAGGCGCGGGTGCCGGTGCCGGCTGGTAGCCGTGCTTGGCCATGAGGGCTGCTGCACCTTCGGCGCTGCCGAACGAGTCCCAGGCCTCGTTTGCCTTCTCGAAGAAGCGCGCGAACTCATCGGCGAGACCCTGGTTCTGGGCAGCGCCGACCATCAGATCGATCATGTGCTGCTCAGGCTGGCCCAGCATGGCGTTGCTCCACTTGGCGATCGGCGCGGCGTAGGCGCGCACGCGCTGCTCGATGCGGCGGGCGAACTCCTCGTCGAAGACCTGGTTGGTGCTGATCTCTTCGCCGATCAGGAAGGCCATCCGCGAGGCGGTGTTGGCACCCTGGCCGGTGATCGGGTCGTTACCGAAGTGCGCGTCGCCGATCGCGATGACCTGCTTGCCGTTAGGCAGCGTGGCGTAGCCCTTGCGCACCGCCGGCGTAACGCCGCCCTGCATCAAGTCGAGCGGTCGGGTCAGGCCGAACTTCTCAAGATCGATGCGGCTGTAGGTGCCGGGCGCGTACTCTCGCAGCAGCTCAAGCAATCCGTTGTTGAAGGCCTGCGGATCGTCTTCGTAGCGCAGGTGGGTCCAGGCATCGAACGCGGTGCCGGGGATGGACTCGATGCCCAGGCCGGTGATGTTCGGCGCGAACGAGTAGATCGGGAACTCGAAGATTTCGCCCTGGCCTGGTGCGAACGTGACATAGGCGTTCATCTCGACGTTGCGAATGCCGGTGAAGAGACCCATGCTGATCCAGCGCTGCGGCTGGGTGTAGGGCGAGTCCTCTTCGATCACCGGGAACAGCTCGGTGATGCCGCCGCGTCCGGTCGCGACCAGCAGCAGGTCGTGCTTCTCGGACAGTGCCTCAAGGTCGCTGGCCTTGGTCAGACCGACGACGACGTGTCCGCCGCGCGCCGCGAAGTCTTCCTGCAGCCGTCCCAGGTAGATGCGCATATCGACGGCGATCAGCGGATCGACGGAGTGGCCCGTGAACGACATCGGGTGCTCGCCTGGAATATGGAAGTTCATGTTATTGAACTCGTTGTGTCCGCCGTCCCAGTGATTGACGCCCAGCTGGCGCTCGCGCTCGCGGGTGTGGCCCACGCGGGCAACCAGGGCGGGAATCCGGCTGGCGAACTGCTGCTCCGCGTTCTTCTCGGCGTAAAGCGTGGTTTCGATGCCCTGCTGGCGAAGATACAAACCAAGATGCAGACCTGCAACGCCCGCGCCTACGATACCGATGTTTGTCATGGTTTTGCTCCTGTGGAGTGTGAGATATGTTTATCAACAAGCTGAACGAGTAAATGAATGCCGTCTTAGATTTAGGATAAATCTGACTATCTAGGATGTGATAATCAGATTTCGTGACTGATATTAGAATGAAGCCAGAACGAATGGGATTATCGAGACCTAACCCCTGGACTTTGGGCCAATATTGAGGAAGCGACTTTGGAAGTAGAGGAGCGGTGACGTGGCAATGTCGGCAACCTGAACATCGACGATGCGCCCGACCACAATCGTATGGTCGCCGCCGGGGTAGAGCGCGTAGGGCAGACATTCGAGCGTTGCCAGCGCGCCTTCGATGGCGGGTGCGCCGCTTTCGGTCAGCCGATACGCTACGTTTGCGAACTTGTCGGCGGCGGGGCTGGCGAACTGCCGAGCCAGCGCTTCCTGATCCTGAGCCAGAAACTGGACGACGAACGGGGCGTCGTCGGTCAGGGCTGCGGCTGTGCGCGTGCGGTTATCGACGCAGACCAGCAGCAGCGGCGGATCGAGCGAGAGCGATGTGACCGAGGTTGCGGTCATGCCGAGCATCTGGCCGTCGCGATCCTGCGTGGTGACGATGCTGACACCGGCGGCGAGCTGGCCAAACGCCTGGCGAAAGGCGGCGGCGCTTACTGAGGGCCGCTCCGGCTCAGACCAGAGCAGATCCGACTTCCCCTCGATCCATTGTCGAGAGTCCATGACACGAACTGACTGAAGCTCCTGCAAGGACATGAAACGTGCTCCTTTGCAGCGCGGGTAGCAAGTCGCTACCTTTAGAGTGTGCAGCAACGTGTGTCGAGTATGCGCTTAGGTCTGGTAGGAGTGTGATGGAAGTATGTTCGCTATTGGGTGCGCCTAGCATAGCACTCCCGTCAAACAAAGCCATACCGTCGTTTTGCTAAATGGATCTACGACCAAAGATGTAGCTGACGAAGAACAGAGAACAAAAGAACAAAGGAACAAAGAAACAAAGGAAGAACCTAGGACTTTGTTCTTTTGTTTGCTTGTTCCTTTGTTTGCCCACAGGGCAGGAAGATAACCCGGAGGTCCCTCATGCGCCGATCCTGAAGGCCTAGCTTTTTCCCCCGATGCCGAACTATAAAACTCAGGTATATTTCATTGACGCGTCCGGTGACGCATGGTACTATCCGCCCATCTCCTCCTCTCTGACAGCGAAGGGTGCTAATGCGCGTTTGGAATCTGCTGATCTGCTTCGTTCTTCTCCTCAGCACATTGGTCGGGCCAGTTTCGCCAGTTGCCGCCGCTCCCTCAGGAGCCGCCGCCCAGCTTAACATCCAGAAGTTTCTGGATGTGCAGACCGGCACGCTCAAAAGCTACCGCGACGGGCAATACACCGCCGCGCAGATCATCGACTCCTACACCTCGTACTACAACCTCGATCCGCGGATTGTGCTCACCTTGTTAGAGCTTGGCCCGCGCCTGCTGACCGATGCGAATCCCGCCCCTGAGACCGTGCGCAAGCCGTTTGGTGCGGCAGGTCCCGATGGTTTTACCAGGCAGATCGAGTGGTCTGTGCGTGATATTCGTGCGGGCTTTGGTCCCTACGTCGCCGCGCCGAGCGTCAAGTTTACCGATGGCTCAAGCGTTACACTGGATGCCGCCCAAGAGCCCTCGCTGATCGCGGTGCAGCGCTTCCTGGCCAATGGTCGCACGCAGGACGAGTGGCGCAAGCTGATCGATCGCTATGTGCCGCTGTATACCCAGATCTGGGGCAACGAGCCCGCGCTCCCCACGCCGACGCCCGCCGCAGCGCGGCCATTTCTCAAGCTGCCCTGGCCCGCCGGCACCGAGATGATCCACTCCTCGTACTTCGATCATGTGTATCCCACCGTCGATCGCGGCAACGACGGCAACTCCTTCATTGTTAACTATCTGGGACGCGGCAACCTGTCGTATAACACCCACGACGGCCACGACTACTATTTCCCCGAGAAGCCGACCGGCACGCCAATCCTGGCGGCAGCGCCCGGCATCGCCTACGCCTACACGCGGCCCGGCAACGGCGTTGTGATCCGTCACAGCGGCGCGTTCGCGGGCTACGAGACGGTCTACTGGCATCTCGATCAGTTCACCACGATCTTCGAGGGCAAGATCGGCAATAGCGTGGGCGTTCCCGTCGAAGCCGGCACGGTGCTCGGCACCAGCGGCAAATCGGGCTTTACCGACGGCGGCGCGCATTTGCACTTCGAGGTCCGGCACAACGGCAAGCAGGTTGATCCGTATGGCTGGTATGGTCCTGGCTCCGATCCCTGCGCGGCCTGGACTGCTGGTTGTGAGGCCAGCGTGTGGCTGTGGGATGAGAGCTTGAGCGGCAGCTACGATTTTACCCGTCCCGATGCGCCCGCGCCGCAAGATAAGGAAGCGCCGACCGGCAGTCTTGCCGTTGCGCCCGACACCGATCTTGGTTTGCTGGCGCACTTCGATGAGAGCGTTGTGCCGGTCATCGGGCAAGGGCTGGTCGAGTTTACGGGTGCAGCCGGTGTCAAGCCACGCTTCACCGAGGGCGTTTTCGGCCAGGCAGTTCAGCTTTCGCCGACGTTGGGCTTAAGCTATCCGATCAGCGGCAACCTGGAGCTCGAGCAGGGCACGATCGCGTTTTGGGCTAAGCTACCCGCCGAGTATCCCGGCAGCCGCAGCAAACGTCATTATCTCTTCGCCGCCAGCGCGCATCCTGAGGACGGCGACGTGTACACCGATACCCTGGCGCTGCGGCGTGAGCAGACCGACGGCGGCGCTTCCTGGAATCTGTGGACCGTCGACGATACCGGCGCGCAGCATAATCTGACCGTCGCCGATACGCTCTCAGCCGATGCCTGGCATCATTTCGCGGTCGAGTGGGATCGCGCGACCGGTCGGAAGTCGCTGTTTATCGATGGGCAGCTCGCGGCGCAGGCCAGCGCCATCAAGTTGCCTGGTACTTTGGGTGAGCGGCTTCAGCTAGGGCGATTTATCGCCGGCTTTGGCGCGAGCGGCATTGCCCTTGACGAACTGGCCTTGTTTAGCCGCACACTGAGCGCCCGTGAGATCAAACGCCTGGCCGAGCGGCAGGACGTGTATAGCCGCAGCGCCGGCCCGATCAGCACCGCTGCGATTGTCACCGATCCAACCGTGGTGCTGGACGCCAACGCGATCGATCCGCAGGGCGGCATTGTTT
>JAFAYS010000432.1 GCA_019240175.1 Chloroflexota bacterium
CGGCTGGATCACCGGCCACTCCTACATCGTCTACGGCCCACTGATGCTCGGCGCGACCGAGGTAATCTACGAGGGCGCGCCGGCCTATCCCAATCCGGGCCGCTGGTGGGAGATCGCCGAGCGCTACGGCGTGACGATTTTGTACACCGCGCCGACCGCGATCCGCAGCCTGATGCGCTTCGGTGACGAGTGGCCGGCTAAGTCCGATCTGAGCAAGCTGCGGCTGCTGGGCTCAGTGGGCGAGCCGATCAATCCCGAGGCCTGGCGCTGGTATCATCGCACGGTGGGCCAGAACCGCTGCCCGATCATGGATACCTGGTGGCAGACCGAGACCGGCGGCTTTATGATCACGCCCAACCCGACCACGCCGCTCAAGCCGGGCTCCGGCACCACGCCGTTCTTGGGCATCGAGGCCGATGTGCTCAACGAGGAAGGGCAGCCGGCTAGCCAGGAAGACGACGGCCTGCTGGTGATCAAAAAGCCCTGGCCCTCGATGCTGCGCACGATCTACGGCGATCCCCAGCGCTACATCGATCAGTACTGGTCACGCTTGCCGGGCTTCTACACCGCCGGCGACGCCGCGCGCAAAGATCAGGATGGCTACTTCTGGGTGATCGGTCGCATCGACGATGTGATCAAGGTGTCGGGCTATCGCCTGGGCACCGCCGAGGTCGAGTCGGCGCTGGTCTCGCATCCCGCCGTGGCCGAGGCCGCCGCGATTGGCCTGCCGCACGAGCTGAAAGGCAACGCGATCCACACGTTCGTGATCCTGCGTAATGGCTTCGAGGCCAGCCCTGAGCTGGAAAACGAGCTGCGCCAGCATGTCGGCAAGGAGATGGGCCCGATCGCGCGACCTGAGGCGATCAACTTTGTGCCGAATCTGCCCAAGACGCGCTCCGGCAAAATCATGCGCCGCGTCCTCAAAGCCCGCGCGCTGGGCCTGGACGAAGGCGACCTGAGCACGCTGGAAAGCTAGAAAACGTAGAACCTAGAACCTAGAACTCAGAACCTAAAGGATATGCCGGACGATTCTAGGTTCTAGGTTCTAGGTTCTAGGTTCTTCTCTATGCTCAAAATCCTGCATGTCGTCGGAGCGCGGCCAAACTTTCCCAAGGTCGCGCCGATTATGGCTGAGATGGCACGATCGCCACAGCGCTTTACGCAGCGGCTGGTTCACACCGGCCAGCACTACGACGAGCGCATGTCGGCGATCTTTTTTCGCGATCTGGCGCTGCCGCAGCCCGATATCTACCTTGGCGTGGGATCGGGCAGCCACGCGCAGCAGACCGCTAGGATCATGCTGGCGTTCGAGGAGGTTGTGCTCGACGAGCGGCCCGACTGGGTGGTCGTCGTGGGCGATGTCAACTCGACGGTTGCCTGCGCGCTGGTCTGCGCCAAGCTGGGCATCAAGATCGCGCATATCGAGGCCGGGCTGCGCTCCTTCGATCGCACGATGCCCGAGGAGATCAATCGTCTGCTCACCGATCAGCTGGCCGATCTGCTCTTCACGCCCTCACCCGACGCCGACGAGCAGTTGCTGCGCGAAGGCATCGCGGCTGAGCGTATTAAGTTTGTCGGCAACGTGATGATCGATAGTCTGGTCGCGGCGCTACCTTTGGCAGAGAGCCGACCGACGCTCCACGAGCTTGGCCTACAGCCGAGCGGCTATGGACTGGTCACGCTGCACCGTCCGTCCAACGTCGACGATCCGGCGGCATTCGCGGGCATTGTCGGCGCGCTCCAAACGCTTGCGCAGGAAATGCCGCTGGTCTTTCCGGTGCATCCCCGCAGCCGCCAGCGTATGCTCGATTTTGGCCTCGCGATCGACGACGCGCGGCTGCTCCTGATCGAGCCGCAGGGCTACCTCGATTTTCTCCAGCTGACGCGCCACGCCCGGCTGGTGCTTACCGATTCAGGCGGCCTGCAAGAAGAAACCAGCTTTCTCGGCGTACCCTGCCTGACGCTGCGGCCCAACACCGAGCGCCCGATCACCGTCACGCTCGGCACCAACCGCATAATCGGCAACCAGCGGGAAACGATCGTCGAGCGCGCGCTTGACCTGATGCAGCGGCCAATGCCGGCTCGTCCAGCGATTCCCGGCTGGGATGGCCACGCCGCCACGCGGATCGTCGCCGCGCTTGGGGAGCGCGCATAGGTTCGTTGCTGCAAAAAATGTTGACTATGCAACAATTATCGAGTTAGGTAGCTGGAACGACGGCACATTCCGCCAATTGTGAAAGCGATTTCAACATGCTATACTCTTGATAGCCCTGATGCTTAGACACGCCACGCAGCGTGCCTCATCTCTTCGATTGTAGTCTCCCGGCGGCTCGTCCACGCTGACGAAGCGCGTGTCGGGAGCTACATATTTCTCAGCTACTTTTTCTAGCTGCTGCCTACTCTTTGAGCCAGCCTCGGCAACCTTGTGATCTTCCAATTGCTTGACTCAGGGAGTACACTAAACAGAACACCTCAACTACCGTTTGTCATATACAGCCTCGGCTCCCCGCGCAGCCACCCATGATCTGGCCAGGCAGCCTCCGCGACTCACCCCAGCATCGTACGTTCCCAGCACCAGCGAGATCGATATTTTCCCGAAAGGAGCACAGCCATGCCTCGCTCCAGCGATCTCTCATCGGCTATTCGCCGTGCCCGTGAAGGCGAACCCCAGGCGCTGCATGAAATCTATGCTGTCTATGCCAACCTCCTGTTTCGCTACTGCTACGCGCGCCTCAACGATCCTGAAGCCGCGCAGGATTGCGTCCAGGAGATCTTTATAAAGGCCTGGAAAGGTCTCAGAACGTTTGAAGAGCGCTGCGAGAACTCGTTGACAGCCTGGCTCTACACCATCGCTAATCACGTGGTGGTGAGCTACCTGCGCAAGCACCGCCGCAGCCAAGCGCTACCGCTGAGCGCTAAGCTACGCTTAGAGACCGAGCAGCTCACGGATCTAGCCAGTACGATCTGCGACCGCCTTGCACTGCGCCAGGCGATCAGCCAGCTGACCGACGAGCAGCAGCATGTGATCACGCTTAAGTTTTTTGTCGGGCTGAACAATCGCGAGATCAGCGTGATCGTTCAGCGCTCTGAGGGCGCGGTCAAAGCGCTGCAATATCGGGCGCTCGGGCGGCTCTGTCGGCTGCTGGCTCCCGAGCAAGCGGTCGACCCGCTGAGGATGACGGTGGCTGCAAGCTAGCTGCCCAAGCTCACGCGCTCGTCGCGTCTAGCCGCTCGCGATAGACTGCGGCCTTCTGCTCTAAAAAATCGCGTCCGCCGCAAGCCTCGGCGTAGCTCAGCGCCTGCTTGGCCAACGCCGGATCGTCGCCCTGGTAGTAGGCGCGCACGGCGGGCGTCAGCGCCTCGACGGCGGCTTTGATCTGCGGCTTGATCCGCGTGCCGGGCCGCACCACCAGCAGACACGCGCCGTACAGCACCGCGCGATCGGCCTCGCGCTGTAGCGACTCCGGCGTCGCATCGACGCGGCAGGGCGGAATAAAAAGGTCAGCTTGGTTGTCAGTCATGGAGCGCTCTCGATCCTGAATCGGCGAATACAAGCAATTATACCGCTGCGCCGCGCGTCATTCTGCCGGCTGCTCGGGAGTGCCGAGCTGCGCGCGCAAATACTCGGTCGCGTGTTGCAGCACATGGATACGCGCCCAGCGCTTATCGTTGGCCTCGATCAGCGTCCACGGGATCGGGCTCGACGTGCGCTCCAGCATTTCCTCGACGGCTAGCTCATACTGCGCCCACTTTTCGCGATTGCGCCAATCTTCGTCGGTCATCTTCCAGCGTTTGCGCGGATCTTCCATGCGCGCGTTGAAGCGGTGCAGCTGCTCGTCGGGCGTGATATGCAGCCAGAACTTGAGCATCAGCGCGCCATCGTCGCACAGCAGCCGCTCGAACTGGTTGATCTCGTCGTAGGCGCGCTGCCACTCGGCGGTCGTCGCGAAGCCCTCGATGCGCTCGACCAGCACGCGGCCATACCAGGAGCGATCAAAGATCACCATGTGACCACGCGCCGGCAGCTTGGTCCAGAAGCGCC
>JAFAYS010000303.1 GCA_019240175.1 Chloroflexota bacterium
ATCGGCCAACGTTTCCAGCACGGTCTCAGATTGCTCGTCGGCGTTGCGATGCGTAATATCGAGCACATGCAGCAGAATATCTGCCTCCTGGATCTCTTCCAGCGTCGCGCGAAACGCCGCCACCAATGAGGTCGGCAGCCGCTGGATAAAGCCCACGGTGTCGGTCAGCAAGATCTGGCGACCGCCTGGCAGCGTCACCTGGCGCGTGGTCGGATCGAGCGTGGCGAAAAGCTGATTCTCGGCACGCACGCCCGCGCCCGAAAGCGCGTTGAGCAGCGTGGACTTGCCCGCATTGGTGTAGCCCACCAGCGAGACCACCGGAATTCCGCTCTGGCGGCGGCGCTGGCGGTAGCGCTCACGGTGCCGGCGCACCTCTTCGATCTGCTCCTTCAAAAACGCGATGCGCCGCCCGACCAGCCGACGGTCGGTCTCCAGCTGCGTTTCGCCAGGACCGCGCACACCTACCGCCGAGCCGCCCGCCGCACCCTGGGCCGTTTGCCGCGAAAGATGGCCCCACTGGCCACGCAGGCGCGGTAGCAGATATTCGTGCTGCGCCAGCTCAACTTGTAGGCGGCCCTCGCGCGTCTGGGCATGCTGCGCGAAAATATCCAGAATCAGCTGCGTCCGATCGATCACCCGTGTTTGCAGTGTTTCTTCAAGATTGCGCGTCTGCGAGCCCGTCAGCTCATCGTCGAAGACAACGACATCGTAGCGCAGCTCGCCCCTGAGATCCGCGATCTCCTGGACTTTGCCGGGGCCGATATAGTGCTTGGGATACGGCTTGCTCAGCTTTTGGTACGTCGTGCCGACAACCTCAAGTCCGGCGGTGTCCGACAGCAGCGCTAGCTCGCTCAGCGAATCCTGAGCCGTCCATGAGCTGTGATCGGCAAAGACTTCCATGCCAACTAAAAAAGCACGTGGCGCATCTGGCGTGGTTTTATGCATACGTCGTCGCACCTGTGTATCGTCATTTTGTCTAACCTGGTCATCCATAGCGATCTCCTCGTCTGGCTATTATACAGAAAGTCGCGAATATCGCGATCAGCGAGAGAACAAAGGATCAAAGGAACAAAAGAACAAAAAGTAGAGTGGTGAAATGCTTTGTTCGCTTGTTCGCTTGTTCGTTTGTTCCTTCGTCTATGCTGCTATGCTATGCTGTTGGCGTATCGTTGTGAGGAAGCGATGATTGAAGCAACAGGTGCGGCGGCGGGTGTGCCCTACCCGCTGGGCCACGGCCAGGTTGGTGTTACCACGCGGCACAACCAGTGCGTGTGCATCCGGCACATTGTCAAGCGCGACGCCGAGCTGCTGGTCGATCTGTTTCATAATCTGTCGGAGCGGACCAAATGGCTGCGTTTTTTCTCGCCGGTGGGCATTCCCGCGCACAAGCTGTGGGACGAGGCAACGCGACTCTCAGATATCGATCCGCGCATCCAGGCCGCGCTGATCGCCACGATTCAGCGGGATGATCGCGAGCAGCCGGTCGCCGTGGCGCGCATGATTCGCAGTACGCCGCTGTCGGATACTGCCGAGGTTGCGATCGTGGTGCGCGACGATTTTCAGCGTGAGGGCATCGGGCGCACGATCTTTGATCTGCTGGTGCAAGTTGCGCTGGTGCAGGGTATCAAGCAGCTTTACGCGATCACACTGCCCGAGAATCAAGGTATGCAGCGGCTGGCGCGTGGTGTGGGTCTGCCGGTCAGTGTGCGGGTGCAAGCGGGCGAGATGACGATCACGATCTATCTACAAGATCCGGCGGCAAAAGACGAGCGCCGCTGGGAGTGAAGCGGCGCTCTGACATCTAGTAGTCGTCTTCGGAGTAGCGCTCTTCCTGCCAGGGATCGGCGTGATTGTTGTAGCCGTAGCGCTCCCAGAAGCCTAGCTGATCCTCGCTCAAAAACTCGATGCCGCGCAGCCACTTGGCCGACTTCCAAAAATATTTCTTGGGCACCAGCGCGCGCAGCGGAAAGCCATGCTCAGGATCGAGCTCTTTGCCCTCGAAGAGATAGGCCAGCATCGCGTCGTCTTCGAGCATGATCTCTAGCGGCACGTTGGCGGTAAAGCCGTGCTCGCAGTGCCACAGAATAAACTTGGCGCTGGGCTTGAGCGCTGGAATATGGTTCAGAAATTCTTTGAACTGCACGCCGGTCCAGTGTGTGTCGAGTTTGCTCCAGCGTGTGACGCAGTGAATGTCGGTCTCGATCGTCGTGGTGGGCAGGTTGCGGAAATCTTTGAACGAAAACTGCTTCGGCTCTTCGATCTCGCCCCACACGCGCAGATCCCAGGCTTCTTCCAGCTTCTTGTAGGTCGGCACCGAGCCGTAGTGCAGCACCGGGAATTTTTCGGTGACATACTGACCAGGCGGCACACGCTCGGCCATGCCCGGCGGCGTGCGGTCAAAGGTTTTGCGGAAACGGTCAAACATATATCGCTCCTCAATCAGGCGATCATTCTTTTCTAATCATACGCCTTTTCTGAATCTGGTGTAGGGCCAGCGTACAGCAAGGACTATTCCAGAGCTAGCGCAGCAGCGCGCGGAGCATGCCACGTAGCTTGGCGCGTGGCCCTGCCTCGTGCAGCAGCGCGATTCCCACGTCGAGCAGCCGCTGGACGAGCGGCGTGTAGGGAAACCACCAGATGCGCGGTCCTGGCCGGCTGCGCGCGATTACTTTGACATCGGCCAGCGCGTGCAAGCCCCAGCGACCGTGCGTGCGTCCGAAGCCGCTTTCTTTGACGCCGCCCCAGGGAATCGTCGGATCGGCGTAGTAGACCGGGCCGTCGTTGATCCAGACCATGCCCGACTCAAGCTGCCGCGCCAGAACTGCGCCCGCATCCACATCGTGAGTCCAGACGCTCATCGCCAGACCGAGCGGCAAACTGTTGGCCTGATCGATCGCCTCGGCGTCGTCCGCGACCGGCATGATTGCCAGCAGCGGGCCAAAGGTCTCGTCGCGCATGACCGTCATCTGAGGCGAAACATTGGTCAGCACCGTCGGCTCGATTGCCGTGCCGGCCTGCCCGTTCCCGCAGCTCCCGCCGACCAGCACCGTCGCGCCATTGGCGACGGCGTCCGCGATCTGGCTCTTGACGCGCTCGGTCGCCGCCGGGTTGATCAGCGGCCCGACATCGTAGCCGCGCTGGTGCTCGGTGTGCCGCCGCAGCTTGCGCGTTTCCTGCGCGACGGCCACGACAAATGGCTGTGCGATGCGTTGGTTGACATAAACGCGCTGTGTAGCCACGCAGACCTGGCCGTTGTTGACAAAGCGCGACCAGACCACGCCGCGCGCCGCCAGCTGTGGATCGGCATCTGCGCGCACGATCGCCGCGCCGACTCCGCCCAATTCCAGAACGCAGGGACACAGCCGCTGCGCGCAGGCGACCGCAACTTTCTTGCCGGTCGCGACGCTGCCGGTGAAGACGATCCGCTGTGTGCCGGGATGTGATGCCAGCGCCGCGCCGGTCGCGCCCGCTCCGGCCACGACATTAACCACGCCCGGCGGCAGCTCGGCTGCGGCACACAGCTGCGCGATCGCGTGGCCGATCAGCGGCGTCCACTCGGAGGGCTTGAGCACCACGGTGTTGCCGACAATCAGCGCCGCTGCCACCTGGCTCAGCGGAATCGCCAGCGGCACGTTCCACGGCGCGATAATCCCGATCACGCCCGCCGGCTCGTAGACCACGTCGGCGCGATGCCCGATCAGCAAACGCTGCTGAAGCTTCAGTCGCTCGGGCGCTAGCTCGCGTGTGCCATGCTTGATGTAGTAGGCCAGCGAATCCAGCGAGACCAGCACATCGGCGGAGAGCGCCTCCATCACAGGCTTGCCGTTCTCGCGGCTGATCAGATCCGCGATCTCGTCGCGGCGCTCGGCCAGCACACGGTGTAGCCGTCGCAGCGCTTGTTTACGCTCGGCCTCGCCAGCCGCACGCCAGCCGGGAAATGCCGCCCGCGCCGCTCGCACCGCTGCGTCGATCTCGGCTGCGTCGCCGGTACACACTTCGCCCAGGATTTCGCCGGTCGCGGGATTATGCGCGGTAAGCGTTTGATCGGTCGTGCGCCACTCGCCGCCGATCAGCAGCGGCTTTGCGGTTGTCATGCTTTGGGTCATGGATGCGATCCTCTAGCTCGGGCGCTTGCCGCGACGCAGCCACAGGCCTACCGGATAGCCGATCATTTTGGCAACATCGCCGATCAGCCGGATCAGCGGCACGTAGGCGAAAGCCAACACTTTCTGGCTGAGCGGCAGTTGCTGCGCACGCTGCGGGAGACGACGGTAGGGCTTGTAGACGTGGTAGATCAAGCCGGGAATCAGCAGCAGCAAAGCGGATCGCCAGCGCCGGGCCGCCAGCAGCACGCCCAGCAATCCCACGTACGAGGCGTAGCGAATCAGATGCCGCTTCAAGAACAGATCGGCCACGCCGTCGCCGCGCGCGTAGGTGTAATACTGCCGGAAAAAGGCTCGTGGATGCTCGCGTGGGCGAAACTTGACCGCAGCGCGCGGCGCGAAGGTAAAGCGCAGGCCTTGCGCTTTGATCGCCAGGTCGAAGATCAGATCTTCGCAGGTGTCGGCCCATTCGGGGTAGCCGCCGACCGCTTCCCAGGCCGCTTTGGTGAAGGCCATCGAGTTGCCGCCCGGCAGAAACGTCGCCGGATCGATCTCCTCGGCATCGGGAAAATTGGTTGCGCCCAGCGCCAGCTCCCAGGTCGAGCGCGGTGCCGGCTCATAAAAGCCGCCGACCAGATCGGCCTCGTCCCGCTCCAGCGGCGCGACGATCTCCGCCAGCCAATTGGTCGGCAGCACCAGCCCGGCGTCGCACGAAGCGATGATCGGGCCGCGCGCGTGGCGAATAGCGTTGTTGCGCCCGGAGGGAATGTTGAAGCCGCCGCGCACCAGCTTGATCGGATGGCCAGCCGCGATGTAGCGCTCGACAATCGCCGGCGTGGCGTCGCTGCTGTGATTGTCGTTGATCACGATCTCGTCGGGTGGCCGCGTTTGCGCCAGCATTGAGTCCAGCAGCTCCGCGATGTTACCGGCCTCGTTCTTAACGGTCGCGATCAACGAGACGGCTGGCCGCTCGGTTTGCTCTGGTGACGAGGGCCGCAGCGCTGTGGTCGCCATAGGCTAGGACTCGCCTTCCTGGCTGCTGCCAAGCGGCTGGCAGTAGGCGCAGATATGCGTCCCGCGCTGAACCACTACAATCTTCTCGATCGGTGAGCCACAGCGCAGGCAGGGCTGATTCGCGCGGTTATACACATTGAGATAGTTCTGGTTCGAGCCTTTGGCTCCCAGCGCGTCGCGGTAGTTGGAGAAAGTCGTGCCGCGCTTGTCGATGCCGCTGGCCAGCACCTCGCGAATCGCGGCGTAGAGCGCATCGATCTGCTCGTCGCTGATCATGCCGACCGTCGCCAGCGGGTGTAGCTGCGCCAGCCAGAGCGCCTCGTCGACGTAAATATTGCCCAGGCCGGCGATCACTGCTTGATCGAGCAGTAGCTGTTTGAGCCGTCCTTTGCGCCGGCGGATCAGCGCACGAAACGCCTCAGCCGTCAGCGTGTCGTCGAGTGGCTCGGGGCCAAGCTTGCGATCCAGCGCGGCCAGTCCTTCGCGATCCAGCAGCCACATGCGGCCAAACTTGCGCGTATCGCGGTAAAACATCTGCTGGCCTGTGTCGAGCCGCAGCACCACGTGCGTATGCTTGTCGGGCTCGGCTTCGGCCTCGACCACTGTGAGCTGGCCGGTCATGCGCAGATGCACCACCAGCGCCTCGTCCTGATCGAGATGGATGATCAAATATTTGGCGCGTCGATCGATCGCCACGATCTCGCGGTCTCGGAGTCGCGCGCTAAACTCCTCGGGCGACGGCTCAGCTATCGTGCTCGGCCAGGCGATGCGCGTGACCTCGACAATTCGGTGGCCGATCAAGAATGGCTGGAGCGAGCGACGAACTGTTTCTACCTCAGGTAATTCTGGCATATACTCTCGGGTTAAAAAACTGCTTGCTCCTGCATTGTGCCACGCTCCCCTGGCGAATGTCAAAACGGTTAAAAGCAAAGACGGGACATGTAGATCATGTCCCGTCGGGCTTGAGAAACGGCGTTCAGCTACTAGAACGCGTCAACGTTCAGCAGTTTTTCAGGATTGCCGTCCGGATCGGTCGCGGTGTTCCAATTCAGGTTGCCCGCGTTCTGGATTGCGGTCTTGACCTGCGCCGGGGTCGCGCCGGGATTGTTGGCCTTGTAGAGCGCCGCCGCGCCTGCGACATGCGGCGATGCCATCGAGGTGCCGCTAATCGTGTTGTAGCCGCTGCCGAGCCAGGTCGAGAGAATACACACGCCTGGAGCGATAATGTCGACGTCCGCGCCGTAGTTGCTGAAGTCGGCGAAGGTATCGTCGACGTCCGCGCGGCAGGTCGAGGCCGCGCCACCGCCGGGCTCGCCGTTGAAGTCGGCCAGCGCCGAAACGGTGATCACCTCAGGATAGGTCGCCGGGCGGAAGTTGTTGGCGTCCGCCGATGAGTTGCCCGCTGCTACCGCGTAGGTCACGCCGGCCGCTACCGAGTTGCAGATCGCGTTGTGATAGGGATCGAAGAGGCTACCGCAGTTGCTGTTGCCGCCGGAGCCGCCGAGGCTCATGTTGGCAACTTCGATCGTTCCAGCGTTGGCTGTCACCCAGTCAACACCGCAGATAATCGATGAGGTCGTGCCCGAACCGGAGTTGTTCAGCACGCGCACTGCCCACAGGCGCGCGCCGGGCGCTACGCCGACCACGCCATTCGCGTCATCTTTGGCTGCGACCGTACCGGCGACATGGGTGCCGTGGCCGTGACCGTCGGCATACGAGCTGCCTGTCGAGCAGTTCTTACCGCCGACCACGTTCAGATCCGGGTGGTTGGTCTGGATACCGGTGTCGATAATCGCAACGTCCACATTAACCGTGCCCGAGCCGTTACCCGAGACCGTGCTGCTTAGATCGCCGTCGATGCGTAGAATGCCGGTTGGTGTCGTCTGGGCCTGTGTGATCGGGCCGCCATTGCCGGGTTTGGCAAAGTTCTCGACGGGCAGCGAGACAACCTCGTCCTGAACGATAGCAGCAACGTTCGGATCAGCCTGAAGCTTGGCCAGCTGTCCTGGCGGAATCTTGGCTGCAAAGCCTTTGAGCGCCGCCTTGTACGTGTGTTGAACACTTACGCCGTAATCAGTGGACGCCTTGCCGGCAACGCTGTCGACATTGGCGACGTTGTCTTTCAAAACAACGATGTACTGATCGGGAACTTTCTGCGTCGAGGGCGCGGCGGCGGCGGGGTTGAAGGCGGTCAGGGCGCAAGCAAGCGTCAGACCGAGGCCAAGGGAAACACGGACCAGTTTCGGCATTCGACTCCTCCTGAGTGAATACGATCAACAGTTAATCGCCACACGGCGATCAACATGGGCTGTTTGGATGCAGCATTGTTGACAATTCAAGAGGGCAATCAAGCAAAAAGCACACTGGATAGAAGATTGCCAGAGATAGCTTGATCTGTGATGGACTGCCAGATTGTGAAACCGGTAAAAAAGAGTTGTTGTACGGAGTGATGCCAAGTGTACCAAAAGGTTTAACGCAGGTCAATATTGTGATTTAAGGTTCAATTTTTTGTGAAGCAAAGCACAAACTGCTGCGATCCTAAAACAATACAACGTGTGTCGATAGTTGTCACAGCGACATGCTACAACAGATGCTCTCCCCCATGATTCTTAAGTAGAGGAAGCTATGCAGTTTCAAGACTTCTACCCGATCATCGTCACCGATAAACTCGCGGCATGTCGCGACTTCTACACACGCTGGTTTGAGCTGGAAATCGGCTTTGAGTCGACCTGGTTTCTGTGGCTGCGCTCCGCAAATACGACAGTTAGCCTGGCCTTTATGCACCCCGAGCATCCTTCTACGCCGCCAGGGCCGGAGCCGTTCAACGGCAAAGGCATGTGTCTTGAGTTTCAAGTCGAGGATGCGCAGGCGACCTATCAGCGCTTCCACGAAGCAGGTCTAGAGATTGGTTATGCAATCCGTGACGAGTCGTTTGGACAACGCCGCTTTGGGCTGTACGATCCAGCGGGCGTGTGGATCGATGTGGTTCAGCAGATTGATCCCGAGGTTGGGTGGTGGGATAAATATATGCTGCCCGCCTAGCAAGTATGGCTTGTAATCTAAACCGGTAGCTGTGTTTAAAT
>JAFAYS010000548.1 GCA_019240175.1 Chloroflexota bacterium
CGAAGCTCCACGGTCCAAGCATAGGCGCTTGGCGCGCCGTATAGAACAAATTCATTAATTCAGGCGTCGCCTCATCGATCACCGGCCAGAGGCTGGTAACTAGCGCGCGTGTACCCGCTTGCAGCAGCGCGAACGTGAGGCTGACGACTTCCTCGCCGGCATACGCCTTGCCGATGCCACTATCACACGCCGATAACACCACCAGATCGGCATCCAGATCAAGATGCGCGAGATCAGCCAATGCCAGATGGCCGTTGAACAGCGCGATTCCCGCTTGCATACCGCCGATGAGATCCGGCCAGGCATGGGTAGCACAATGAATCTGCCGATACTGGCGCAGCCGGCCCGCTGTGCTGCTGGCTTGCAGCCGCTCGACGGTTGCTTGCGCATCACACCAGACATCGGTGTGCTCCACGGTCGCCGCAACCATGCGCGCTTCCGCACAAGCATACGGCAGCGGCTCGTGCTCCTGATGCTGGGTCACACCCAGCGCCAGCGTTTTGGCGGCGCTGCTCGGTTGCCGCTCGTTCAGGCGGCGCAGCAGATGTAACGATGGGGCGATCAACGGCGTGCAACGATTCACGAGCAGGTCGCCATCCAGGGGCAAAGCCGCGAATGGCAGGGTATGCAGCGGCCCGGCGGGCACCACGATCAGCAGCGTCTCCGGCGTAAGCGTCGCAGCCAGGTTCTCCAGCAAGACCAGTGCGGCCACCTGCTTGAGCGCGGGCGATCCGCTCGTGCCCTGGAGGATCGCATCGACCGGACGATCGTAGACGTAGGCGCGATAACTATACTCGGGGCGTGTACACAGATCGATCGCCGCGCGGTCGTAGCCTTCCAGTGGCCGCTGGATACAGGTGAGCGTATCCGGCGTCGCGTGCCAGATCACCAGCTGGTCATCGGTGTACCAGTAGGCCAGCACCTGCCAGCGGTAGGGCTGCGTTTTGAGATGCGCCAGCCAGCTCGGCCAATCAAACGGCTGGGGCGTGCCCGGCAGCACCTGGCTGCCAAAGCGCCGCCATAAGACCAACGCCTCATCATAGCGCTCCTGCAACTCCACCAGCCGGGCCGCACGATCCTCAGGCGGCCCAACCGCCGAACTCTGCTCCTGTTGCATCACCTCAATCTGCTGGCGGAGCTTTGCGCAGCGCTCGGCGATCGCCAGCGTCGCCGGATCGCGCGGCTCACTGCGGCGACGACCCTCGACCCATGACAGCGCGACTTGTGTCCGCGCGTCTTCGGCCAGCATCAGCGCCAGCGCAAACTCACCCCGCCGGATCGCGTGCTGAAGCGTGGTTTGCAGCACGGCGGCATAGCGCTCGGTGAGCGCCGTGGCAAACTGCTCGGTCGGTACGCGCGAGCGCGCCTGTTGAATCCAGCGCACGGCGTTGCAGCGCCACGAAAGCGCCGACGCATCATCATGCTGCGACTCGGCCAGCTCGGCCAGCGCCACGGCACCATCGGCGGCGTCGCCCGGCAACAGCTTGTCCAGCACCGTGACGGCCTGCTGATACAGGTGCTGCGCGCGTGCGATTGCGCCACCGGCGGCGGCGATCGCGCCCTGCACCATGTGCGCTCGTGCCAGCGAGATCGGTAGCTGATCGGCGGTGTATTGCTCGATGCACTGCTCCACGAGCATGGCCGCCTGGTCAAGCCGGCGCTGGGTGAGACAGATCTTGGCCAGCAACAGATCACAGTGAGCAATCATGACCGGCATATCTGCCGCTGCATAGGTGCGGCGGGCGGCCTCAACTAACGCCCGCGCCTGATCACCGTCTCCCGCTTGCAGACAAAACTCCGCGAAATTAAGCTGCGCCTCCGCATAGCTCACCGGTTTATCGAGCTGCGAAAGCATCGCAAGGGCCGCCTCGTAATGCTTGGCGGCGTTGGTGTGTTGCTTCAGGACACTATAGATCCCGGCGAGCTGGATCTGGCAGTGCGCGGCATCGTCGAGCCGCTTTAGGCTCAGCGCATCGGCGAGCGCGAGCTGGGTCAGGGTCAAGCCTTCGTCGAGGCGGCCTGACTCCCAGGCGATCAGACCCAAATTTGAGTGCGCGACAAAGATCGGGATGCGCGCGCCGTAGTGCTGTGCGCGCTTGAGCGCGTCGCGATAGCGCGTTTCGGCGGCGTCCCATGCGCCGAGATAGTAATCAATGTTGGCGCGGTGAATCAGCGCCTGCGCGCTATGCACCGGCATGCCGGCTGCCTCATATGCCAGCTGCGCGAGCTCATACAGCTGCTGCGCCGCAACGAACTGGTTGGTCGCTGTCGCAATCTGGGCCAGCAGATCGTTGGCGACGGCTTCACGCTGGGGCATGCCGTGCTCTTGAAAGAGTACACGCGCTTTACGTGCGGCGCTGGTCGCGGCTGCAAAGCGCTGTAGGGCAAATAATGTGTAGGCTTGCTCGATATACACGCGTCCCAGCCAGACGGCTACGCCCAGCGTCGCGCAGCGATGTTCCGCAGCAGCAAACAAGGCCAGCGCCTGCTCATAGTGCGTCTGGCGCGCCTCGATCATACCGGCGACAAAATCACACGCGGCTTGCTCGGTGGGCGCATCAATTCCGTCCAGGCAGGTCCGCGCAGCATCCAGATAGGTTTGCGCTTGCTGACTGGCCTGTTGAAAATTTTCAAGCGTCGCCAGCCAGATCAAACAGCGGCTCGCCTCCACACGACAGCCGTTAGCGTCCAGAGTTACCTGGGCGCTGGTCAAGAGTGTGCGGGCCGCGTCGTACTCGCCGATATAGTACGCGGCGATGCCTTGTTCCCGTTTGCAGCACGCGGCGGCGATCTCTGCACCGTGAGCTTCAAATAGTTCTTGAGCGCTGATCAGCGCTGCACGAGCCGAGGCCAGCCGACCCTGAGTAGTGTGGCAGATTCCAGCAACATACAACGCGCGGGCATAGGTGTCTGTGCGCTGGTCGCCGAGGCTGGCCAAGACCTGCTCGACCTGTGTTCGTGCCTGGTTGGGCTCCTGGTCAACAAGCAGCAGCGCTTGGTCAAGCACGGCCTCACAGGCGTCATCTCGCAGAGGTGAGAATTCCATAGCTCCTCGATGATTCAAAGTCGCTTCTAGCTCCTCTTCTACATCACACGCCGGCGGTGATGAATTCGAAAGGGGAGACCTATGCGACACCTGAAGCACCTGTTCATTGCGTTCGCGCTGTTGGCCCTGGGCGCTACCAACGACGCTCTGACCGCCAACGTTGCGCTGGGCGAGTCGGCTACTGTCTCGGTCAACGTGCAGCTACCCGATTGTAGCCCGCTCACCTGTGGTGGCGGCGGCAGCTAATAGCTAGCTGGTGCAGCGGAACTGATCACCCCGCTGCGCTTGTTGTATCTGGAGCCGCAACGCTACCCGTACGAGATGCTCTGATATCGCTCAACGCTAGTGTATCAAACAGCGCAACGTGTGCATTGCTTGGCGCAAGAAGTTGTTCAAAGAAAAAACTGCGTGGATTGTATCAATAGTCGATGTACAAGATTGTAGGGAGGTATGCATGACAGCCGACGGCGAAAGCGTGTCACTCGCTGAGTTTTTGACTATCTCCGAAATTGCAACATTGCTTCATTTGAGTCCGACCACGATCTGGCGACAGATTAAACGCGGAGAATTGCGTGCGCTGAAAATTGGCAAGAGCTACCGCATTCGCCGATCCGATTTTGAAGCATTACTTACATCAGCAGCTGTTTCAGCCGTTCAGCCAGAGCTTAATCCCAACCACATACCGTAAGCTTTAGGACCTGCCGCGCCGCCAGATCGATGACTTCTGGTGATTGGGACGCAGGATCCGCCCCCAGATATTGGTTCGATGCGATCAGAAGATGTTCGGTATTCACCAATCTACTCACCAGCGGGAGATAGCAGGATGGATCTTCACCCTCTGCGATTTGTGGACTCTAGCGGCGAGATTCCAATCTGTCGCATGTGTCAGCGCTTCTGTGCGATCCGCCCGGAGCAGGCAGGTTTTTGTCGTACGGTCGTGAATAAGGCTGGTGCTTTGTATAGCACGATCTACGGACTGATCGCCGAGCATGGCGTCGATCCGATCGAGAAAAAGCCCGTTCGCTGCTATCGTCCCGGCACCAAGGTGCTGTCGCTGGGCACATTCGGCTGTAATCTGCGCTGCTCCTGGTGCCAGAACTGGGAAATTGCCTATGTCGATGCCAGTGCCCCGATCCGCGCCAGGCGCTACTCTCCCGCCGAGGTGGTTGCGATTGCGCAGGCGTCAGGCTGCGATGGCATCGCCTGGACCTATAACGAGCCGAGCATCTGGGTCGATTTTATTGCCGATTGTGCCGAGGCTGCCCATGCCGCCGGGCTGTACACCGCTCTGATCAGTAACGGCCTGTTCTCGCCGGATGCTATCCATGCGCTGCATCCGTTGATCGATGTGTACCGCGCCGATTTCAAAAGTCTGGATGCGGCGATGTATCGTGAGCAGGGACATCTGTCCTCGCATCAAGGCGTGCTCGACAATATTATCGCCATGCACCGGGCCGGCGTTCATGTTGAGCTGGTGACCGTCGTGATGCCGACGTATATCACCGGCGAACACCTTGCGCGCATGGCCGACTGGATCATCAGGGAGCTTGATGTGATGACGCCCTGGCATCTGACGCGCTTTGTGCCGTATGCTCAGCTTACCCACCTCCCGCCAACCCCACGCGCGGCGCTGGACGAAGCCGGAGCGATTGCCGCAGCGGCGGGTCTCCGACGCGTGTTCATCGGCGATTGGTATGAATCTACTCAGCATGAACCGGAGTCGGTTGTATGAAACCACGTGTGCTCCATGTGCTGCTGCTGGCGCTGGTCGTCGCGCTGCTGCTGGCGCGGTATCCTACGCAGGCCCAGGCCCAAGCTCAGCGCGATCGCGTAACCATCGTCGTCTTAGATCAATCGGGATCGATGCGCTACGATCTGCCTGAGCGCCGGCCACCGCACAAAGCCAGCGATCGGCTCGGCCTGCGCTGCTCCGCGGCCCGGCTGCTGGCGGATCTGGCGACGCCCAACGATTGGCTCGGCCTCGTCAAGCTAGAATCGCACGACGACCAAACCGATGCGACCGCCGATCGTACCGCCGAGGTGCTGCTTGCGCCGACGGCTATGGGCACCGCCGCCGCCCGCGATCAGTTCAAAGCCCAGCTCCAATGCGATCAGGCGCACAACAACACGCCGATCGCCGACTCACTTCAGAAAGCGTTTGCGCTGCTGGATGCGCTGGCCCAAAGCCGTGGCAGCGACTCGTTTGAAGGCCGGGTGCTGCTGTTGACTGACGGCGAGCCGGCACCGCAGGGCGCAGCCCAGATCCGCGAGATCGATGCGCTGCTGCCTCGATTTGCCGCCAAGCGTTGGATGATCAGCACAGTTGGTCTGCGCTTGCGCGCCAACAGTCAGCTGCGCGGCATCGAGCTGCTGCAAAAGATCGCGGGTACCACGCGCGGCCAGGCGTATGGTGATGTCGACGAGCCGATGCGGCTGCAAAACATCTTCGTGGAGTTTTTCGCCGAGCAGACCGGGCGCTCGCTGCGGCCTGGACAGCCGCGTGATTTGGTGCCGAACGGCGAGCATGTCGTCAATGTGGCGAGCTATGCCGAGCGCATCGATGTGCTGGTGGCGAAGGAAAATCCCCAGGCCGCGATCAAACTGTTCCGGCCCGACGGCAGCGAGGTTAGCGCGACCGGCGATGGTGTCGAGCTGTTCAGTAACGACGATCCGTTCTATGCCGCCTTTTCGATCGCCGCGCCGGCCAAGGGCAACTGGAGCATTCGCAGCGATCAAGCGACGAAAACGATCGTGAATGTGCTGATCGAGAGCGATCTAAAGATCCGGCTCGATCATCCTGCCGCGCTGCGGGCCAGCAATCAGCCGCTGGAATTGTCGGCGCGCTTCTACACCTCCGACGCTACCGGCCAGGATGCGCCGACGACCATTACCGACGCCGATGTGAATGCGACGGTGACGCTGCGCGGCGAGACGGCAACAGTTGCGCTCCATGACGACGGCCTGCATCCCGATCGTGCCGCCAACGATGGCGTGTATAGCGGCACCTTTACAGCCTCAGCCACTGACTCAAGCGGCGAAGCCTTGAGCGCCAGCGTCGGAGTCGTGGCGAAAACCGGCGATGCGAGCTACACCGATACCGCCTCACTTCAGCTCGTGCCGGTCCCGACGATCGACCTGGGCGAGGCCGGCGACTCGCTGCGGCTGGCTCCGGGTAGCCCGATCGACGTGCCGCTCTATCTACGGCTGGGCCAGCGACCAGTCGATCTGAGTGGCTGGACGATCCGCGCTTTTCAGATGGTCGCCGGCGAGAAACGGCGCATCGCTACGCGGCCTCAAGCCGATCACTTTGTCGTCACGCTGGTGCAGCTGCCCGACGATCTCAAGGAGTACAGCTTTGAGGTCGAACTGATCGGCGTCGAGCAGAACGAGGGGCTGGCACGTGAACTTCAGCCGCTGGCACTGCGCGTCCTGTTTCAGCCCGCACTCAAGCTGTTTGATCTGCCGCAGGCCCGGATGCCGGTGGGCGCGCCGCTGACGGTACGCGCCGCGCTGTTGCGCAGCTTTGATACGCCGATGCCGCTGAGCACGCCATTACAGCTCAATGTCCAGGTTAACAACAACCCGGCGCAGCCGATCGTGGATGTGCGTGATGATGGCAGCGGCACGTTTACCTACACGTATGTGCCGCAGCAACCCGGACGTTACCGATTTACGTTGCTGCCG
>JAFAYS010000719.1 GCA_019240175.1 Chloroflexota bacterium
CACGGCGCGCGGGCTGGCGTTTTCCAGCACCAGCGTGATCAGGTTGGGCACGCCCAGCGAGAGCTTAGACTCGTTGACCCGCCGAATCGTGATCTGATCGGGCTTGGTGCTGATGACATAATCGGCGATGACCAGACCGAGCAGCGCGACAAAATAGATCACGGCCAGCCAGGTCAGCGGCTGCGCAAAGCTCGCGCCCGCGACGACGACCGCGCCGAGCAGCAGCAGAAACAATAAGCGTGGCGTAGGAAGCATAAATTGGCCTGCCTAGCGCGGCACTTCGACGCGAGCCAGAATTCGATCCACGGCTCCGTCGGCGGTCAGCCCTTCGATCTCGGCCTCCGGACGCAGAATCACGCGGTGGCGATACACCGGCCTGACCAAAAACTTGACATCGTCAGGGATCGCAAAATCGCGGCCCTGCATCGCGGCCCAGGTCTTGGCAGCCAGCAGCAGACTGATCGATGCGCGCGTCGAGCCGCCCAGGATCAGATCCGGCAGCCGGCGCGACTCCTGCGCGATGTCGGAGATATACTTGAGAATGCCTTCTTCGACGCGAATCGCGGCGATCTCGGCCTGGCAGCGGGCGATCACCTGCGGCGTGATCGCGGCCTGGAGATTGGTGCGCTCAAGATGTCGCGCGTCGAAGCCTTGATGGTAGCGGCGCAGCACCTCGATCTCGACGTTTTGCGGCGGGTAGTCCACGACGACCTTGAACAAAAAGCGATCGAGCTGGGCCTCGGGCAGCGGGTAGGTGCCCTCATATTCGACCGGGTTCTGCGTCGCGACGACAAAGAACGGCTCGGCCAGCGGCATGCGCTCGCCTTCGATCGTGACCTGGCGCTCTTCCATCGCTTCCAGCAGCGACGATTGCGTTTTGGCCGGCGCGCGGTTGATCTCGTCGGCCAGCAGCACCTGAGTGAAGATCGGCCCTTTGCGCAGCCGGAACTCGCTGCTGCTCATCTCATAAATCGTGGTGCCGAGCACATCGGACGGCATCAGGTCGGGCGTGAACTGAATGCGTTTAAACTCGGCCTGGACTAGCGCCGCCAGGGTTTTGGCCATCAAGGTTTTAGCGGTGCCGGGCACGCCTTCCAGCAGCACGTGGCCGCCCGTCAGCAGGGCGACCAGCACATGCGTGAAGGGCTCCTCCTGCCCAACCAGAACTTTGCTTGCTTCGCGTCGAATATGTTCGGTGACCTGTTGAACCAGCATGTATGCTCCTCAAGGCTGAGATGAAATCGTTAGATTATTCTGGATCAGGCTGTGACCGTGCAGTGCCAGGCCGCAACCCGGCGCGCTAGCTCGTCGCCGTCCTGCTCAAGCGCGACCTGCCGGTGAAACATCGCCATCCAGATCGAGAGCGGCGGCAGCAGCACGACCAGCGTGCCCACGACCAGCGCAATCGTCACGGCGTCGCTGGCGAACGGTGGAATCGTCAGGTTGAGCCGATCCTGGATCAGCAGCAGCGTCGCGATCAGCGTGCCGATAAACGACAGGCTCAGCGTGCCGAAGATCGCGCCGGCACCCATGAACATCAGCAGGCTGCGTCCGAAGCGTGCCGTCAGCAGATCGACCGAGCGACCCGCCGCGCTGCCCCAGGGCCGTTGTTCCAAGGCAAACGCTTGCAGCGCGTAGACGATGCTGGCTAGCCAGCCGCCGAATGAGATCAGCGACCACAAGGTTGAGATCTGGCTGATCACGCCGATGAACACGCCGGCTGAGGCACCCACGATATTACTGACGGTCGACAGCAGCGCGCCGCCCAAGAGCGAAAAATAGAACATTGGACATGACACGACAACTGACATGATCCCGGCAAAGACCGAGGCGATAAAGCCGAACAGCAGATTGAAGATGATCATGCCGCAGCCGCGCGCCGGTCCGATGCGCAGCGCCGCAGCCAGCGTGATCGGTCGATCGTTGAGCGCGGCGTCGGCGGCGCGTGAGAGCGCGGCAAAGGTGTACAGCGTCAGCGGGTAGAGCACCAGCAGCAGCAGAAAGATCAGCATCAGCGTCCAGCCGACGCCAGTGCCAAGCTGTGTGCGGACGATCGTGGTGCAGAGCAGCACCAGCAGCGCGATCACGACCAGCACCGCCGTCGAGACCAGCAAAAATCCCGGTAGGTTGCGCCGGTAAAGCCGCAGCCCGTCGTCGAGGACTTGCAGCACCTGGGGCAGAGCGCGAGTTTGGTTCATCGAATGCGGCCTTTCGCGTCGGCAAAGGCATCGGCGGCGCGAACCAGCCGCACGAGCTGCTCGTCGTTGGTGGCGCGCGCGAACTGTTCCAGCAGCGCGCGCAGGCGCTCGGCCTGCTCGTCGTCCGCGCCGCGATAGCGCTGCAGCTCTTTAACAAACGCCGCGTCGTCGGCGGGCGGCACGAAGCCGTAGGGCCGCGCCAGGCGCCGCTTGAGTTGATTACGATAATGTTCCAGCATGTAGGATTGTTTTCTAGCCCGGCGGAAAAGCATCGCCAGCGATTGGATGTACTCTGCCGAGGAGCGCCGCGCAACGTCGACCCGCAGCGGCACCGGATGCCCAAAGCGCCGTCCGGTCAGCAGAATGTAGAGCACCACGACCAGCGCCGCGTAGACAGCGGACCAGCCCCACCACTGTTGCAGCACGGCTCGGCGCAGCGTCGGCGGCGTGTTGTAGCCGTGGTGATACTCGTTGAAGAGCACCGTGGCATCACGCGGAGCACGCGCCAGCAGATTCAGGATCAGCGCCGCGCTGCCGGTTTCGCGCAGGCCCTGGTTGGAGAACGGAAAGACCGAGGCCGCGAGATACACGTAGCCGCGCCCTTCTTGCAGGCCGACCACGCTCGGGCCGAGATCGGTGCTGAGCAGCGGCACGTAATCATCGCGATTCAGCTCAAGCACGCTCTGCGTGTTCACGGGAGCGCTCAGCAGCGGCGGATCAGTCAGCAACGGCTGGACCACATCGGCGCGCTCGACCGGCTCCAGATCGTCGTCGTTGATCACCGTGGCCTGAAGCTGTTCCAGGAGCTTGTTCTGGTTGCTGAAGAGCGGCGGATCGGGCACGACCAGGATCAGCGTGCCGCCGTTGCGCACCCAGCGCAGCGTTTCTTCGGCCTGCTCCTCGGTGATCTGCTCTTCGGGCGCGATCGTAAACAGCACATGCGCCGAGTCGGGAATGCTCCACTCGGTGTATTCCAGGTTGCTGGCGTTGTAGCCCAGCGCCTGCAGCCAGCGCTGTAGACCGAGCGCGCCCAGGTCGCCGGCTGAGTGGGTCGATCCGGCCTGATCCTGCTGGTCGACCTGATTGCTGCCGGGGCCGTAAATCGTAAAAACGATCAGGATGCCGAACAACACCACAATCAGCAGCAGATCCCGCCAACGTTTCATGATTTGGGCTCCCTGCCACGTAGCTCCTGGATCTGCGCCTCGTAGGCCAGGAAATCTTGCTCTGCGATCTCACGCTTGCCGTACCAGACGCGCTCGAAGGTGCTGACGACCGGCGCAAGCTGCTCCGACAGCGGCGCGTTGGAGCGCACCTGATCGAGATATTCGCGGTTGGTCAGCGAGCGGTCATAGCGGATCAGTTTGCGCTCGTCCAGCCACAGCAGCGATGAAAGATACAGGTAGCGCACTGCTGTGCGGTAATCGCCGGTTCGCGCCTGCGTTTGCGCGCGGTCAAGCGCCTCGGTCGCGGTGATATTTTCTTCTTCGAGCGCGGCCTCTTCGCGGGCTTTGGCGTCACCAACCAGCGACTGGCGCACGCCGCGAATCGCGTAGAGCACCAGCGCCAGCACGAGCAGCAGGCCGATCGTCAGCAGCACCCAGCCGACCGGTGTGAGCGAGCCGAACGAGGATGGCGCTGGCGCTGGTGCCGGCACGTTGGGCGCGCTGGGCAGCGAGCCGAAAATGCTATCGAAGAAATCTGCGATCGCCTGGCCGACCGAGCGCCAGAATTGCGTCCAGGCCGAGGGTGCCTCGCGATCCTGGAAGGGTGGTCGCGAGAACAGGTCGTCGAGCTTGCTGAGCGCCTGCGGATCTCCGGCGTTGCGTGCCTGGCCGATCCCGTCGAGGATTGCGCCGAGCCGCGCGGCGATCAGCTGGTAGGGCGGCGGCTCTTCGCCGAGCGCGTCTGCCAGCCACTGGTTATCGACCGGCACGGCAGTGCCGTCGGGCAGCGCGATCTCGTCGGCTTCGGTGAGCTGCGCGGCGACCTCGTCCAGCCCAATGCGGTCGGAGCGTGTGGCCGCTGCGTAGGCTTCACGAACCAGTTGCTCATACTGGGCCAGAGTTGGCGGAGCGGATTGGGCGCTGGCTCCCTGGATCAGACCCAGGAACAGCAGCGCAAGGCTCAAAATACGTCGTATCTGCATCGTTCGATTCTGCTTAGCGGCTCTCAAACGCCGACATACCCATGTTATTCGGCAGGAGTGCGTTGGCCTGATATTCGAGATCGAAGCCTTCTTTACGCACCCGCAGATCAAAGTATAGCAGCGTGTAGGCGATCATGCTGAAGGGCGTTGTGATCACGCCCAGCACAGCACCGGCGCAGGCGTTGATCACGAAGAGTATTCGCTGATCCAGGCCGATTATTCCGCCGATAAAGCTCACCACGCTCACTGGCAGCACGGCCAGGACATAGATCAGCAGCACCATCAGCAGCACGTAGCCAAGAATCCGCCAGAAGGAGCCCTGTGTCAGCCGCCAGCTACGGACCAGGCTTTGCCAGGCACCGGCGTTCTCGACGATGACCGCCTGCGAGGTGAACATAATACGGATCATCAGCGCCAGCCCGATCAGTGTCACGACGCCGAACACAGCAAAGCCCAGAAAGCTCAGCAACACTAGTATGCCGAGGCTGCTGGTATCTAGATCATTGATCGAGCCCCCTCCGATTATCAGCGTCGCCAGCAGGACGCTGCCGCCGATCAGCACGCCGCTAAACAGCGTGCCGATCAGCACCGGAATCAGCCGCGCGCCGATCAGGGCGGGGGCGTGTCGCAGCGCCATGCCGAAGCTGCCGCCCAGGCCGATCTCACGACCCAGGTAGCGCTGCGCGATGCTGTGCGCCAGTGCGCCCTCCATGATCGGCTGGAACACGACGGTGTAGAACAGGCTGACGGCGATCGTGATCACGTACCAGGGGATCATCTCGCCGATCAATTCGAAGGGCGACTGTCCGCCGAAGTTGGCGCTGTTCGCCTGATTCTGTAGCTCGGCGATCTGCGCTTGAAACGGGTATTGCACCGCGAAACTAATCAAGCTGTAAGGAACAAGTACCAGCGCAGCAATCGCCACGAAGGTCAAGAAGTTGCTGCGATACAGGCGAAAGCTTTCATCGAGGAGTTCGCCGAGGCTCAGCTGGCGAATACGTGGGCGATTCAACATAACCGGTTCCTTTCCGGGTCTGGCCGATTATAGCATGCGCGACAGCGGCGAACATCCGCCGTAGGTCTTGGCGCTGTCGCGCTACCTGTGCTACGTGCTGAGCGCGGGCTGGTACTCGCCGTCGTCCGGAGGTGGTGTGAGCAGCGTCTGATGGAGGTCGAAGCCCTCGTCGCGGACGAGCAGATCGAAGAACATCAGCGTGTAGGCGATGATCGTAAACGGCAAGATCACGATCTGGGCGATTGTCGCCAGCGCCACCTGGAGCGCCATAACCAGCTGAGCATCCGCGCCGGCCCGCGCCATGCCATACACCACCGCTCCAACGGGCAGCCTTGTCAAGCACAGCTCAAGCAGCCAGATCGCGACGCCAAAGCCGATAATTGGCCACATGCGCTGGGTGAGCTTCCAGCTGCGATCAATGCTGGCGGCTGCGCCCTGCTCTTCAAGCAGCACCGCCTGTGTGGTAAACGCCATGCGCACCTGGACAATCAGTGGCAGCGCCAGAAAGAGCGCGCCAACCAGAATGAAAAGGATTGCTGGAATTGTGTCGATCGTGCCGCTAGACGGGCTACCGCCGGCGAGAATCGCATTCACGCGCAGGTCGGTGATGGCGCTTACGCCGCAGATCGCCACGACGATCAGCGGCAAGGCCGCCAGTATGAAGATCAGCCCTTGCAGAATGTTCGCAAAGATCAGTGTGAGCCAGCGCTGCCGGGCACGCCGGAAGTTCGCGCCGATTGTGACAGTCTGCTGCTGGTAGCACTGGACAGCGATAAGAATGAGCGTGCCGGACAGCAGCGGATCTATGGCTAAACCATAGATCCAGCTGGGCCAGCCGGAGCTGTTGGGCCGCGACGTGCTGCGCAAAAAGCCCGTGATCATCCCAAGTGTCGAGCCATCGTTCGGAATCGGAGCGGCGGGATTGGCTAACAGGAAGGTCAGCAGATTGTAAGGCACCAGCACCAGCGCCGTGATCAGCACAAAGCTCAGAATGTTGTCGCGATACAGGCGCGCGCTGGCGATCAGCAATTCGACGATGCTTAGCGGGTGGATCTGCGGGCCATTCAGCATAACGGTTCCTTTCAGGGTCGGGCCGTGTATGAGTGAGCTGGGTGTGTGAGCTACGCGCTCAGCCAGGCCGGGTGCTCGCCGTCGCGCAAGCCTAGTGTGAGCGGATCGTGCTCCGGGTCGAAGCCGTCGTTGCGAATGCGCAGATCGAAGAAGAGCAGCGTGTAGGCGATGAAGCTGAAGGGCCAGGCCACGATCTGCGCGATCGTAAGCAGCGCCATTTGCAGCGTCGAGACGAGCTGCGCGTCCAGGCTCAGCGCTGCTACGCCGGACGTCGCCGCGCCAATGATCAAGGTGGGCAAGCCGAGCTGAAGCAGCAAGACCACGACGATAAAGGCTGCCACACGCCAGTCGCTGTTTTTGGTAAGCTGCCGGCTGCGCGCGATGCCGTCGGCTGCGACGCGATCTTCAAGCAGCACAGCCTGCGTCGCCACGATCAGCCGCGCGTAGACATACAGCGGCAGCAACAAGGACAATCCGCCGAAGACCAGCCGGCTGATCTGACTGAAAGGCGTGAGCGGGAAAAACCATTCGTTCGGTAGAAATTCGAGGAGCAGCCCATTCACCAGAAAGCGCAGCACGAACGACAGGAGCAGCGCCGCAAACAGGAACAGCCCTTTTTGGATGGCTACGCCGAGCAGACTACCTATCCTTCCTCGCGCTGCTTGAGCGTTGGTTGCGATCGACAGGGGCTGTTGTCGGTAGCACTGGGCGGCAGCGAGGATCAGCGTGCCGTGCATAATTGGCTGTGCGATCAGGATGTAGATCAAACCGGGCCAGCCGTTGACGCCGTCGGGGCGAGATGTCCCAAGCACAAGATTATTGATTACCCTGCCCATCGTTAGCGGCGTGGTTGCATCGGCCAGCATAAAGATCAGCAGGTTGTAAGGTACCAGCACCAGCGCGGTGATCAGAACAAAGGTCAGCAGGTTGTTGCGATACAGGCGCGCGCTGGCGACCAGCAATTCGACGATGTTTAGCGGGCGAGGAGATTGTCGATCGATCACGGCGCGCTCCTTCTCATAAGGCGACGAGGGGCTACTTGGTTAAAAGCAGGACCCCAGGCTTTTTCATAACGTGGTCTGGGAAACGTTACGTGCGCTGCGGGCCTGGGGTTGCGAGAAGTGTGTCTACGACGTGGCTCCACTTGATCTCGGCGACACGGCTGGGATTGGCCGCTCCGAGTCGCTGGGCCAGCTGCACGTCGGCTAGCTCGTCAATGCCGGCGGCCAGCGCGACGGCGTCTGGTGCGGCGACATAGCCGCTGCTGCCGTGCTGGACGAACTCTAGCACGCCGCCGGCGTCGGTGGTGGTGAGCACGGGCTTGCCCGCCGCAAAGGCTTCGATCGTCGCGAAGCCGTAGTCTTCGTCAACCGGCGCGTAATAGACCGCTCGGCAGCGCGCAAACAGCTCAAGCGCGCGCGTGTCCTCGACAAAGCCCGCGAAGTGGACGCGATCGCCGAGGTTGAGATCCCGCGCCAGCCGTTGCAGCGCCGCCTGCTCGGGGCCACGTCCGGCGATGATCGCCCGCAGCGACGAGCGCGATCGAGCCAGCGCGTGGAGCAGCAGATCGATGCGCTTGGCAGCGTCCAACCGTGAGATCGACAGGATGTAATCCTCGAACGGTCCCGGCCTGAGGCGATCCATCAGATGGCTGGGTGGGTAGAGCGGCGTTGCATGGAGATCGTTGAAGCGCCGGAGCCGCGCCGCCACGTTGCGCGAGATCGCAAACAGCGCCTGGGCCTCGCCCAGCGTCCGCCGATCAAGTCGCTGGAGCTGTTGCCTGGCCTCGGCATCGCCTGGCTGCGCGCCCCAATCCGAGAGCGCGGTGCCGTACCAGTCGTACGCCTGGCGATGCTGATGCACCAGCCAGACGATTTTGCGCGGATGGGAGGCCGCGTAGGATGGAAACTTGGTGCAGATGATCGCGTCGACGGGCCGCCCATCGACCTGCGTCAGATCGAGCAGCCGCCAGGCCAGCGCGCTTTTGATCAGATTGGGCCGCGGCGTCCACGTGTATGGCAGCGCGATGATCTCGGCCTCGTGACCTTGAGCGCGCAGCGCGTCGCGTAGGCCCTCGCTGAGCAATTCAGCGCCGCCACGCGCGAAGGGAACTTGAGTTGTGCAGACGAGAATACGCATAAATTAAAGAACAAAAGAACTAAGGAACAAGAGAACAAAGAATAGAGAACAAAGAACAGAACCTAGAACCAAGAACCTAGAACCTAACGAAAGAACAAAAGAACAAAAGAACCAAGGAACAAGAGAACACAAGGACAAAGAATGTACCATTACACCCCTTCTCCTGCGGCAACCGAGGCAAAGGCTTGCCAAGGTTCGGGGAAAGGGGACGGGGGATGAGGGCCTGATTTTCCCCTTGCCTATCCAGCTGTTTCAAAGACGGCGCTGCAAAAGCGCGCGGCGACATCTTCCCAGCGGCAGTTGCGCCGGACCCACTGCTGGCCTTGCGCGCCAAGCTGCCGCGCGGTTGTCGCGTCGCTGAGCAGCCGATCGAGGCAGGCCTCGAACTGGCGATAGCTGCGAAACCACAGGCCGCCGTTCGCCTGGCGGGCGTGTCCAACGGTAACGGCGCAGTCGGCGTGGACCAGCACGGGCGTGCCTTGCAGCCAGGCCTCCATGATCACGATGCTGAAGCTTTCGAACAAGCCCGGCATACAAAAGATCGATGCGGCGGCGTAGGCGTCGTGCTTGCTCTGCTCGTCTACGAAGCCCAGGTCGATGATCGACGTTTGCAGCGCGGGCGGCACCCGCAGCTCTCCCGTGCCCGCGACGACCAGCTTTGTGTGTGGGCCGCGCCGCGCCAGGTATTCCTCGAAGTAGGCCAGCAGCAGCGGAAAATTCTTCGAGTGGTCGCGCCGCCCCGTGAAAAAGACGAACGGCCCGTCGAGGTTGTGCGCGGCGCGAAAGCGCTCGGCGTCGCCCCGTCGATGGAGATCGATCCCTTCGCCGACAACTGGCACACAGCTCGGATCGAGATCGGAAAGGCGGCAGATCAGCTGCTGCTCGCCGCTGCTGTTGGCCAGCACCCGCTGCACCGATCGCAGCACTTGCCGCGTCGTGCTGTAGTAGGCGTACGGCTCGTCGTGGAGACACGGCACCAGGTAGCCGCGCTCGCCGGCGATCTGCGCGCCCCAAAAGCTGAGCGGAAACGCGTACAAGAAGAAGATCCAGCGCCGCTGCGCCCGCTGCTGAGCCAGCGCTGCCAGCAGTGCGTCGCTGCCCGTGAGCG
>JAFAYS010000735.1 GCA_019240175.1 Chloroflexota bacterium
CAGCGTGCCGAGCGCTGCCCCCTGCCCCGGCAGCAGGAACGCTACCCGTGGGGCCGAACCGTCCTGATACGCCGTGGTCCAGCGGCTGGGCGTGGCGAGTGCGGCCACCGCATCCGTGTGGTCGTGGACCACAAGGGCGCGGCGGTAGGCCAAGGGCGTGCGGCCCTGCTGGAGCGTCCAGGCTACATCCGTCAGCGCAAGATCGGGCTGGGCCGCTAGCGCGGCCTGGAGCTGGGCGGTCGCCGTGTCCAGCGCAGCCTCGGAGCGCGCCGACAGCACCAGCAGCTGTGGCCTGTCCGTGATGGGAGCCGGTACCGGGACGGGCGGGGCTTCTTCGAGGATCACGTGGGCGTTGGTGCCGCCGATGCCAAACGAGCTGACGCCCGCGCGACGCGGGACACCGGGTGCCGGGGTCGACCAGGAGCGTAGGTCAGTATTGACATAAAAGGGGCTGGCCGCAAAGTCGATCTGCGGGTTGGGCTGGGTGAAGTGGAGGCTGGGCGGCAGCTGCCGGTGTGTCAGCGCCAGCACGGTTTTGATCAGCCCGACCACGCCCGCCGCCGCATCCAGATGGCCGATATTGGTTTTCACCGAGCCCAGCGCGCAGAACCCCTGCCGCTGCGTGCTGGCACGAAAGGCTTTGGTCAGGGCCAGGACCTCGATCGGGTCGCCCAGCGGCGTGCCGGTGCCGTGGGCCTCGACGTAGCCGATTGTTTCCGGGTTGACCTCAGCCATGGCGAGCGCTTCTGTGATGACCTGCGCCTGACCGTCCACGCTGGGGGCGGTGTAGCCGGCTTTGAGCGCGCCGTCGTTGTTGATGGCGGACCCCTTGATCACGGCATGGATGGTATCGCCGTCGGCCAGCGCGTCGTCGAGCCGTTTCAGCAGCACGACGCCCACGCCACTTCCCGGAACTGTACCCTGCGCGCTGGCGTCAAAGGCGCGACAGTGTCCATCCGGTGACAAAATCCCGCCTTCTTCATGCAAGTAGCCAGCTTGCTGCGGCACATTGATGGAAACACCACCGGCAAGGGCAAGATCGCACTCGGCGTGCAACAGGCTCTGGCACGCCAGATGGACTGCTACCAGCGATGTGGAACAAGCTGTCTGTACAGTGAGACTTGGACCTTTAAGGTTGAGCTTATACGAGACTCGTGTCGCCAGATAATCTTTATCGTTGGCAAATACCGTCTGGGCTGTGCCGACTGATTCGATGAAGTCGCGATTTGTTCCCAGGTTGAACAGCAAGTAGCTGTTCATGCCTGCACCGGCATATACGCCAATAGCCCCAGCGAATGTATCGGCGGTATAGCCCGCGTTTTCCATGACTTCCCACGCACACTCTAGGAAAAAGCGATGTTGTGGGTCCATGATCTCAGCCTCACGAGGGCTGTAGCCAAAGAACCCTGCATCAAATAGCTCGATATCTTCTAACAGCGGCTTGGAGCGCACATAACGTGGATGATTAAACAGATCTGGCCCCACCTGAGCAGCGCGAAGCTGCTCGTCTGATAGCACCGTCACAGATTCGCTGCCAGACTGGATATTGTGCCAGAACTCTTGAACACTCGTGGCGCCTGGAAACCGTCCAGATATACCGATAATGGCTATATCTGTTGTTTCTTCCTGTAGATCTTCCAAGGATGAAGCCATTGTGCAGTCCTTTTAGCCCTCGTTGAGTATGCTTATCATCAAGCGATCATGCGTCACTAGCGTGTTTCATCGTCCTGACGGTTCTGCGTCGTGCTGCGCCGTGAACGTTTGATCGCATCCTTACGGCTTTGTGCACGAGAAGTGCTTTGTTGAAGTGCCGGACTTTCCGGCTGGTTCCGCCGCATACGTTCGGCAAGTGTGCTTACGGTGGGATACTGAAGCAAGTCCAGCATGGAGATGTCAGTATCGAGCAGTTCACCAAGATGAATATGGACCTGCGCTACGAGCAGCGAGTGAGCGCCCATATCGAAGACATTATCATGAATGCCAAGTTTTGTAATACGGAGATGCTCCTGCCACACATTGGTAAGAACCTGCTCCAGGTCGTCTCGTGGGGCCACATAGGTTGATTCAAGCTCAGGGCGCTCTCCTTGGGGCGCAGGCAATGCCTGACGATCGACTTTACCGTTCGTTGTCAGCGGCAAGTGGGGCAGCAGCATGAAAGCTGAAGGCACCATATATTCTGGTAGCTTTTGCTTGAGAAAGCTCCGTAGGTCGTTGACCGTTACGGATGCATCATTCTGGAGCACAATATACGCGACAAGACGTGTCTCGCTTGGCTCGGTACCAAGGAGCACGACCACTACTTCGGAAACTTGCGGATGTTCCAGCAACGCGGCTTCGATCTCGCCGAGTTCGATGCGAAAGCCGCGCAGCTTGATCTGCTGATCGAGGCGCTTGAGAAATTCCAATTGACCATCGGGCCGGAAGCGCGCCAGATCACCGGTGCGGTACAGCCGTGAGCCGACGGCTGCGCTGTATGGATGCGGAACAAACTTCTCAGCGGAGAGAGCAGGCTGATTCAGGTAACCGCGAGCTAGACTATCACCGCCGATGTACAGTTCGCCTGGTATGCCAATCGCGACTGGCTCCATAGCTGCATCCAGCAGGTAGATCTGCACGTTGGAGATGGGCTGACCAATCGGAACTGGGCCTTTCACGATCGTTCCAGCAGGAACTTCGTAGACGCAGCAGCCGACCACAGTTTCGGTAGGACCGTACTCATTGAATAGCCGAATCGAGGGCGCATTGTTCGTCCAGAATCCCAGATTCGAGCCTGATAGCGCTTCGCCACCAATCACGAGCGCTCTGGTACTGGTAGCCACCTGCGCTGTTG
>JAFAYS010000743.1 GCA_019240175.1 Chloroflexota bacterium
GCTATCCAGGATCGCGACCTCGACGCCGGTTTTGGTGCCATCGCCGACCGGCAGCGTGGGCAGCGTAAAGCCAAAGGGCGTGTCGAGATCATCGACCTGGCTCTTGTGCCAGCGCTCGTCGAGGCGTTTGGCAGGAATCGGCTCCGCGCCAGGGCCACCACCGACGATCAGCGGCGCGCGCTCCGACTGCCAGTTGGGCGATGCTGCCCGCAGCGTGACCTGCTGATCGGGCTGATCGAACAGCACCTCAAGCTGCTTGATCAGCGGCAACAGATCGGCAGGCCGATTTTCAACGCCGTGGACATCGGCAAAGATCAGGGAAAAATCACCATGCTCGCTGGTCTGTGGAAACGAGATTACCCGGCGCGGCGATACGTTTTTGTCGTGGAGCGCCTGGTTGCTGCGGTTGATCAAGCCGACCAGCTGCTCGCCGCTCAGCGCGCCCTGGTGCTCGACCAGCAGCAGTAGCTGGCTGGGCAAGAAATGCGATACATGGCGCTCATCGCTCGGTTGCGTGGGGGTCATAGAGTTGCTCCTTATGCAATGATCGTTCTAAATTTGTGACAGCGGACGAGGATCGCCGACGAGCTGGAATGCGCCCCAGAAGGCGGGGTGGAGACGTGGATTCGCCTCCCGCACGCTCCGCTGTGCATCCCGGAGCGCCGCCGCCTTTGAGGCTCCGGCTCGCAGCGAACGATAAACATGTTCCATCAACGTATGTGCCGTATCGTCGGGCACACGCCATAAACTGGTGATCAGCGCGCCGGCTCCGGCATACAAGAAGCCGCGCCCCAGCCCGATCAGCTCATCGCCAGCCGCGACATTGGCGCGCCCGGTCTCGCAGGCGCTCAGCGTGACCAGCTCGTAGCTCAGGTCTTGCTGCAACAGATCGTCGGTGTACAGATGACCATCGGCCAGCTGAATATAAGAAAGATCCGGCTGGTCCAGGCGGTGCTCGCCGTGCGCCGCGATATGCAAAATCTGTGTCGGCTCGGTGCTCAGCGCCGTCCGACAAGCTGCGTGGTCGTAGCAGATGTTCCCGCCGATGATACGCTGGACGGTGCTGGCTTCGACCATCGTCTGCGGTAGCCGGCCATCCCAGGTATGTGCCAGAATCAGCGCGCCTTTGGATCGCGACGGGCCGCGCTGAGTGACCAGACCGGCAGCCGGCAGCACCACGATCTCATGCTGGTCGATCAGATACGACGAGCCGGTGTGGAACAGATGGAACGGCAGGTAGTGCAGCGCGCCGTAGGGCACGATCGTCAGACGTGGATGATCGGCGATGCGCGCTGCCAGCGGCTCGATCAGCGCCGCATGCAGCCGCTGCAAGATGCGCTGCGCCAGCGCGGTGATATTGCGTGCGGCTGGTGCCTCGGGGCCGACCTGAAGCGCGGCGGCCAGATTGACCTGTAGCTGAGCCAGCAGGCCGTTGAGCGCATCGACCGTCAGCGGCAGTAGATGCACCTGAAGCGAGTGCGAGTCGAGCGTAAAGGCCCAGAGCTGTTTGCCGTCGTTGTAGAACTCGATCAGCAGCGTGTCTTCGCTCAGGCTAGACTGCACATCGGCCAGCGCAAACTGCGGCGCTCGTCCAGACGTCGTGCTTTCACGGCTGTGCAGGTAGAGCTGCTCGGTGATTGTGCGCATGCGTCGCTCGCGCTGCTTGACTTCTTCGAGCGCCTGGCTGGGTGTGATGGTCGAGCTTGGCCGTCCGTCGTCGCTGACCAGCTGATCATGCGCCAGGCGATAAAACCACTGGTGCTCGTCGCGCAGGTGCTCCAGCTCTTCGATCAGCGAACGACTGCGCGGGTCGTAGTTCCAGCGCAGCTGCTCGCGGTTGGCCAGATAGCTCAGCAATACCTGCGACTTAGCGCGCTCCAAGGTTTCGAGCGCCTGCTCCGCCTGGCCCGTGCGCAGATGCAGCATGATCAGCGCGCGCAGGGCCTCGTCTTTGTCTTCCAGAAAGCCTGGCCGCAGCGTGATCGTCAGGCCGCGCTGCACCCGATCGACGGTGGCCGAGGCGGCCCGATAGCGACGCAGCGCGCGCTGGTAGTTGCCCTGCGTCTCGGCGATCCGCCCCAGCAGCAGGTGCGCCGTGTAGCGCAACGCCGGGACGTTACCACGCTGCGCGATGCGGAGCGCGGTCAATGCGGCCTCAGTTGCAACGTCGAGTTCGCCCGATGGCAGCAGCGCTTGACCGTGCAGCAGCCGCGCGGTGGCAAAGTTAACCTGCTGTCCGCCTGCTTCAAAGCAGGTGGCCGCAGCGGTCGCTTCTTCCTGAGCTTTGGCGAGATCGCCTTGTTGCAGTGCAAGACGCCCGCGCCGCAGCCGTGTGGTTGCGCTCCAGGCTGTGGCGCTCAACGAGGCAAAGATCGGCTCGGCAGTGTCCAGCGCTACCTGCGCGGCGGCGGCGTCGCCAAGCTCAGCTTCGGCGGTCGCCAGGTGCAGCAGCGTGACCGCTTCTTCATACGGCTCGCCGAACTCGCGGAACGCTTTAACCACCTGGCGGGCCAGATCGCGGGCCTCGGTATAGCGATTCAGCAGCAGATAGCACTCGACCAGAATGCGGTTGACTTCGGCGGCATCGCGGTGCAAACTTTCGGTAACATACAGCTCGTGGGCTTGATGCAGCAGCGTCAAAGCGCGGCGGTAGTGGCCTTGCGTCATGGCGATGATCGCGATGTTGGTCTCGACGATCGCCAGGTGCCGCGACTCGTGCCGGGCTTCGGAGAGCGAGCGGGCGCGCTCATGGTAGGCCAGCGCCTGCCGGAAATTGCCGAGCGCCTCGTAGGTGAAGCCGATATTGGTGTAGAGCGGCCCAAGCCAGTGTTCGCCGTCCTGGCCCAATTGTTCAGCAGTCTTGAGCGCCGAGCGGAACAGATCGAGGGCCTCGCGGTGCTGGCCCAGGAGCGCGTACACCACGGCGGTGTTGAGATCCAGCACCACCCACTTTTCATACTGGCTGTGACGGGTAAACACAGCGCGAGCGCGCTCGGCGTCCGCCAGTGCCAGCGGCACGCGGTTCAAGCTGATGCTGATAAAGAGCCGTCCAATCCTGGTGCGCGCCCAGCCGATCTCATCGCCCGCACGCTGATAAAGCGTTCCTGCATGCTCAAGCGCTGTCCAGGCTTCTTCGCTCCGACCCAAAAGCTTCAGGGCGTCGCCGCGCGCCATCATGCCCAGCGCCATCTGGCTCAAATCGCTGCGCTTCTCGCCGATATGAACAATCGTCTCAGCAAGCTCCAGCGAACGATTCGCATTGATCGCCCAATGCCGATCCGCCTCTTGCTTGAGGCGATTGACGACTTCAGTAGCAATCGGATCGGGCAGAGGCATTGCAATCAATTCGATGGTCGAGCTGTCGTTGAGCAATTGGTTCACCAGATCGTCGGCGTTATACACTATTTTTCACCTTAATCAATACCTGCTGCGGCGGATTATCAAATCGGGAGTACAATGAGGCATGTTCAACGATATGTCCCGGAGCGAACGAAGATCATAACGCTATACAGATATAACGATATACATCCTGATTTGACGGAGCATAGTACACTATGAATATACAACCTCCGCCAAGGGAGCGCTGATATGGCCTCGCTTACAAGCTTATCTAACGAAGACCTCGCCCAGCGCTGCGCTGAGGAGACCGAAAAATTCAACAGTCGCCAGGAGAATAATCCTGAGTTCTGCTTCGAGCTGATGCGTCGCGCGCTGGCGGATCAATCCGATGAAGCGTTCACGCGCATCTATCAGATCTATGAGCGGCAAGTGTTGAATTGGGTATATAGCCATAATCGGTTCTCCCAGACTGGCGAAAGCGCTGATTTCTTCGCCTCGTCGGCGATTCGAACCTTCTACTTCGCGCTGCGTGGCGAAAAGTTCGACCGGTTTCCCTCGCTGCCGCAGGTGCTCTCGTATCTCAAGATGTGCGTGCATACCGCGATCGCTCAGTATCTGCGCGATCAGCAGCCGACAGCGCTCACGCCGCTGGATAATGTTAGCGAGATCTCGCATACGATCAACCTCGAAGGCGGCATCGACGCGGCTGAACTGTGGGCCTACGTATGCCGGCTGCTGCCCGACGAGCGCGATCGTTTGCTGGCGCGCTGTGTGTTTCTGCTGGATCTGAAGCCGCGCCAGATCGTTACCGAGTATCCGACTCAGTGGCGCAACGAGCGCGAGGTTTCGGTGGCGCTGTACCGTATTCGCCGGGTGCTGCGCAACGACTCCGAGCTTCAACATCGGGCCGGCATGTAGCCTGGGCGCGATCTTGCTAGTAATGCTTGAATGAATCAAGCGGAATATCACTGAACTGTGATATGTTTTGTGATATTAACCTGGTTTTTGTATTTAGCTAGTCAAACGAAATCAAACAACCTGACAATAACAATCATTACTTACGACAAGAAGAGAGGTGAGACATGGAGTGCAGTCTCCCACCACCGATTACAGAAGAACAGATCAGCGCGGCGATTGACGGCTTTGCCGATGCCGATGTCCAACAGCATATTGCGCAGTGTGCAAGCTGCGCGGCTCGCGTCACACAGGCTCAGATGCTTGAAGATGTCCTGAAAGTTAAGCTCAACCGGTGGGACTGCCCCGCCCCGCAGCGCCTTGGCGAGTACGTCATGGGCCTGGTCTCGGCTCGCACCGAGGAGCGAACGATCCGGCTGCATCTTGAAGAGTGCGCCCGCTGCAAGGCTGAAGTAGAGGATTTGAATGTCTTCCTGGTCGCCGACAAGGTATCAGTCTCCCAGAAACATCCTCAGCCAGCCGTTGCGCGTAAGCATCCTGAGCGCCCGTCGTTCGGCCAGATCCTGGCCCGCATTCTCCCGCGCACACCAGCGCTTGCGCTTCGCGGTGCAGCGCTCGGCCCGATCATGGCCGAGGCTGAGGGCACAACCGTTGTTCTGGATGTTCAGCCTGCTGCCGAAGGTCAGGTAACGATCCTCGGTCAGGTGATCGCCGACGACTACGATAGCTGGACCGGCGCGCTGGTCGAGCTGCGGCGCGAGGGTGTGATCCAGGCGACGACGACGGTCGGCGATACCAGCAGCTTCAACTGCGGCCCGTTCCCGGCAGGCTCGATCCAGCTGGCGATCACGCCGGCGGTCGGCCAGACGCTGGTTCTGCCCAACATCGACGTCACTGCCTAAGGATGAAGACAGGCGCAGCGCTGATTATTTCACGCTGCGCCTGGTTGCACTCCCCTCATCCAGCGGCACAATCTCTCCGGCATTGAACTGCGTGGTCTGTCCCGCAACCACCGTCGGGTCCAGCCCGAAGCGATGGGCACACACCACCCCACTGCCTTTCGCCCCACGATTATATTGACAGTCGATACACTGCGCGAACTCGGCGGGAGCGTCGAAGTACGTGCAGCGATCGGCTGCGCGGCGCGGCGAGCCAAACGTGATCAAACGCAGCTCAGCGTCTCCTTCCGGCTCCCAGCCCAGCGAGCGGCCATCCTGCGGATCGATCTGCTCGGGCAGGTCGGTCAAGATCGCGCGACGACGATTACGCTTGTTCACCCTCCACCTCCAGGCGCGTCTCGATATGGCTCCCATGCGTCAGCGTGTTATGCACGGTACACTGCTTGGCCGCGCGCAGCAGCGCTTTTTGGCGGCTGGGCGGCACATCCGCGCCGACTTCCAACACCATATCGAAGTGGTTGGCGCGGTACGGCTGCTCAGCGTAGGACCAGGCGACGACGACGGCAAACTGATGCAGATGAAAATGCGCGGTCGCCGCGTAGTCTTGCATCACCGAGGCCGTACACAGCGCCAGCGAAGCGGCCAGCATCTGGACCGGCCCGAAGCCCTCGCCGATCACCTCTAGTCCATCTTCGCCGTTAATCTCCAGCCGAATGTGATCCTCACGGATGATGTGTAAATGCATCAGGGCGTCTCCTTGATCGATGGCTCGCGGGGCTCCGGCTGCGCGGGCGGTAGCGTTTCAACCTGACGCGCTACCGTGACATGGTCGGCGGCAACTTCTGCGCCGTCTTCCGGGCGGCTAGGATGGCGCACCATGCCCTTGCGCCAGGAAGTTTGCTGAACAACCGTCACCTCATCATTCCACCAGCCGCCGGTCTCATAAAGCGGCAACAGATAGCGCTTGATGGCTTTGCCCAGGATTGTCGCGATGATCGCCGCCGCTGGGATCGAGAAGAGAATCCCGGCCACGCCATAGATCCGCGCGCCGAGCAGAACGGCAAACAAGACCAGCAGCGGATTGATGCCCAGCTCACGGCTCATCACACGCGGCATCAGCACGTTGGTGAGCAGGGTCTGGCCGATCAGCAGCAACACGATCGCGGTGATGGCTGCGGTGATCGGGAGGCTGAAGAAGAGCGTCGCGATCAGTAGAATGTTGGCCAGCGTGCCGCCGATGAAGGGCAGCAGCCGCAGCAGCAGGATCGCGATTGTCCACAGCGCGGCGTTCGGAATGCGAAAGCCGAAGAGCAGCGCGGAGCTGGCGAGCGTGCCCAGCGCGACGATGTAGAAGTAGCCGCGAATATATGACGAGTAGGTTGTGGTGACATCGCGCACGAAGACATCGTACTCGTCGCGCCAGCGCGGCGGGATAACTGGCCGCAGCACGTCGATCATGCGGCCCGAGGTGATGCTCATGTACACGCTGACGGTGATCACCAGCGCGATCCGGCCAATTCCGCCGGCGAAGCTCTGCGCGATATTGAAGGCGCGCTGGGCTACCAGGCTGGCGACCTGTGTGCTAAGGCTGAAGATCTGGCCGGTGATCGCCTGAGGATCGATCTCGACGCCGCGCTGCTGAAGCCAAAAC
>JAFAYS010000924.1 GCA_019240175.1 Chloroflexota bacterium
TGTGCGTGGTGTGGCTCAGCGTCGGGAGCTGGCCCTGCGGCAGCACATGTACGAAGGGCTCGCCGGCGTAGCGCTCGGTATAGAGCGTGCGCACATGCTCAGGCGTGAGATCTTGGGCCAGCCGCACGTAGATCGTCGACAGGATGCCGCGATTGACCGGCAGCAGATGCGGCGAGAAGATCACGTGAACGGGAGCGCCCGCCGCCGCCAGCTCCTGCTCCATCTCGGCGATGTGCCGGTGGCTGTGGCCGATGTTGTAGGGCGCGAAGTTCTCGTTGGTCTCCACGAAATGCGTCTTGAGCGAGAGCGAACGGCCCGCGCCACTCACGCCCGACTTGGCATCGACGATCACCTGGCCGTCGAGCAGCCCCGCCTGTGCCAGCGGCAGCAGCGCCAGCAGCACGCCGGTTGGATAGCAGCCGGGATTGGCCACCAGCCGCGCCTGCGCGATCTGCTCGCGATAGACTTCGGGCAGGCCATACACGGCCTCGTTCAGCAGCTCGGGCGCGGTGTGCGGGTGCTTGAACCACTGGGCGTAGATCTGCGGATCGCGCAGCCGAAAATCGTTGCTGAGATCGATCACGCGCGCGCCCGCCGCCAGCACCTCTCTGGCGGTTTCGATCGTGGTGGGGCCGTGGGGCAGACAAAGAAACACAACATCACAGCTGGCCGGATCGACCTCGGTCGCATCGATCAGCTGAAGATCATTGGTCGTGGGAAAAGCGTCGGAAAGCCGCTTGCCCGCGTAGGTCCGCGATGTCGCAAAGACGATCTCGGCCTCGGGGTGGCGGCCCAGCCAGCGAATCAGCTCAAAGCCGGTGTATCCGGTCGCGCCGTAGATACCAACGCGCATAACTTCCTCCAAATCGTGCGCAGCTCACGATGATCGCTGCGCAACTCGTGACGGGGTGCCTGTGTCGATACGCAGTTGGGCGGCAACCAGCGCCGCGCTCGCCGCGATCGAGCGGCTACCGTCGGTCCACAGCACAGACAGTCCGCGTGTGGCGGCATCCTGCGCAATGGTGTGTGCAAAGCGCAGATCGCGCTCCATCCAGCGCCGCCAGGCCTCGTCCGGATCGACACATTGATTCAGAACATCCTGAACCCACGCGCCGCGCTCTCGATAGTGTGTT
Source organism: Chloroflexota bacterium (assembly GCA_019240175.1). Classification (GTDB taxonomy): domain Bacteria; phylum Chloroflexota; class Chloroflexia; order Chloroflexales; family Kallotenuaceae; genus LB3-1. The sequence goes on from JAFAYS010000924.1 coordinate 1,134, forward strand.
TGTTGAAAGGTCGCCGTGGGCACAATCCACATCGCACGATCCGGCTGTTCGAGCAGCGCCGCCACACACTCCGGCAGCAGCGCGGTTCCTTCGGCCAGCAGTGGTTGAGATCGCGGCAATGCGAGCAGATCCTCGACGATCATGCTGAACTCTTCGCGGTACAGCCGGAATTGATTCTCGACCTGCGTCGCGACCGGCTGCATCCAGATCTCGTCCCAGCTCATAGCGCTGATCTGGTGCAACGTCGGCTGGCGGCTCGGCTCGACGCGCTGGGTGTGGGCCGCGAAGTGCTCGTCGCAGCGGTACACCGCAAGCTCGTAGCGCTCGGCCAGCAGCGTCACGATCGAGCTTTTGCCGGCACAGGGCGCGCCGCCGATCCAGCGTACATGCGCCAGCTGCCGCCTCAGCTCTGCACGATCGACCGGGGGCTGCATTTAGGGTTCCAGGCGCAGGATCATCGCGACTTCGTCGCAGCAATCCTGCTTGGAGCAAAACTGGCAATCTTGCCAGACCTTCTGCGAGAGTATGTTCTTCTCGACGATCTCGAAGCCAAGCTTCTTGAAGAAGTCGACCTGATAGGTCAGCGCAAAGACTGTGGGAATGCCGAGCACCTGCGCATCTTTGATCAGCGGCAGACACAACTGCTTGCCCAGGCCCCGGCCCTGCCATGAGGGCGCGACGGCTAGCGAGACAATCTCGGCCAGATCGCGCCAGGTGATCTTGAGCGCCGCGCAGCCGACGATCGCGCCGTCGACGTCGACCACGATAAAATCGCGCACGTTGTTGTACAGCTGCGCCAGGCTTTTGGGCAGCATCAGCCCCTGCGACGCGTAGTTATTGATCAGTCCCGCCATCTGCTCGACATCGCCGACATAGGCCCGGCGGATCATCGGCTCGCCCGCGTTGCGCGGAGGCGGCATGTGGAGTGCAATGGTTTGCATGTTAGTTAGAACAACCTCGTGCCGCCGCTAGCTGCGTTGCCAGCGATTGGGCAGCAGTGCCGCCGCTGCTTTGACGCTGCTCGACGGAGCGCGCCGGATCGAAAATATGCAGCCAGCGATCGACCAGTCCCTCATGTGTCGCGCGTACGGTTTCGGGCGGCAGATCGCGCAGGGCGATCCGCTGCGTCTCGGCGGCGCGCACAAGCTGCCCGACCATGCCGTGGGCTTCGCGGAAAGGCACGCCCAGCCGCACCAGCTCATTGGCTACGTCAGTCGCCAACAGCGAGTCGTCGAGGGCGGCGCGCATACGCTCGGTATTGATCTGAAGCGTGCCGATCACGCCGGCGACCACCGGCAGCGTCAGCAGCAGCGTGTCGATCGTATCGAATAAGCCTTCTTTGTCTTCTTGAAGATCTTTGTTATAGGTTGAGGGCAGGCCTTTGAGCACGGTCATCAGCCCAACCAGATTGCCGATCAAGCGCCCGCTCTTGCCGCGTGCCAGCTCAAGCGAGTCGGGATTCTTCTTCTGCGGCATCAGCGACGATCCGGTCGAGTACGCGTCGGCAAGTGTGACAAAGCCAAACTCCGCCGAGCTGTAGACGATCAGATCTTCGGCCAGCCGCGACAGATGCGTGCCGATCAGCGCGCCTGCGAACAGCAGCTCGGCCACGAAATCGCGATCGCCGACGGCATCCATACTGTTGAGCGTCACGCTGTCGAAGCCGAGCACCTGCGACAAGGATTCTTGATCGATGCCAAAGGCGTTGCCGCCCATCGCGCCCGCGCCCAGCGGCAGGACGTTGAGGCGATCGCGGCAATCCTGGAGTCGCTGGCGATCGCGCTGAAGCGGCCAGAAGTGCGAAAGCAGCCAGTGCGCGACCGGCACCGGCTGCGCCCGCTGAAGATGCGTGTAGCCCGGCATCAGCGCCTGCTGGTGTGCCTCGGCCTGCGTGAGCAGCGCGCGCTGCACCTCGCACAAGGACTCGTCGACGCGCTTGATCGCCATGCGGGCGTAGATGCGCAGGTCCGTCGCGATCTGATCGTTGCGGGAGCGGCCCGTGTGGAGCTTGCCTGCGACCGGCCCGATCAGCTCGTGCAGCCGCCGCTCGACCGCGGTGTGAATGTCCTCGTCGGAAAGGCGCAGCTCAAACTGGCCGTTGCCGAACTCTTCCAGCACCTGGCCCAGGCCGCGCTGCAGCTGATCGCGCTCGTCGGTGGTGATCAGCCCGGCGTCGGCCAGCGCCTCGGCATACGCCACCGATCCTTCGATGTCGGCCTCGTACAAGCGCCAGTCAAAGCCGATCGAGGCGTTGAACTGCTCCATCAACTCGCTTGTCTGGCCTTCAAAGCGTCCGCCCCACAATTTCATGGTCGCCCCTTGGAAGAACCAAGAACCAAGAACTTAGAACCTAAAGGGGCTCAATTCTAGGTTCTAGGTTCTAAGTTCTAGGTTCTATATTCTGCGTTTATCGACACGTACTCATGCGAAAAGTCGCACGTCCAGATCGTCGCCGATGCGTCACCCAGGCCGAGGCCAACGGTGATCTGCACCTCCGAGCCGGTGAGCGCGGCGTGCGCGTCGGCCTCGGCGTAGTCCAGCGGCGCGCCCTCGTCTACCAGCTGCACACCGCCGAAGCAGAGCGTCAGCTTGCCGGGATCGACCGTGATGCCGCTGCGACCAACGGCGGCCAGCACGCGGCCCCAGTTGGCATCTATCCCGTAGATCGCGGTTTTGACCAGGCTTGACGTCGCGATCGTGCGCCCGATCTGGCGCGCCTCTTCGAAGGAGCGCGCGCCGGTCACATCGATCGTCACGAACTTGGTCGCGCCTTCGCCGTCACGCGCCACGAGCTTGGCTAGCTCCACGCAGACAGCTGTCAGCGCTTCCTGGAACGCGCGGAAGCTCGGCGAGTCGGTGGTCTGGATCGGCGCGTTGCCGGCCTGGCCATTCGCCAGCGCCAGCAGCGTATCGTTGGTGCTGGTATCGCCGTCGATCGACATGCAGTTGAACGAGCGATCGACCGCGTAGCGCAGCGCCGCGTCGAGTGTCGGCGGATCGATCGCCGCATCGGTGCAGACCACGGCCAGCAGTGTGGCCATGTTGGGATGGATCATGCCCGCGCCTTTGCAGATGCCGCCGATCGTGATCGGCACGCCGTCGAGTGTGGTGCGCAGCGTGACCTCTTTGGGCCGCGTGTCGGTGGTCATGATCGCGCGCGCGGCGGCGTGGCCAGTCTCGGCATTTGCGCCCAGCTGTTTGGCGGCAGCGAAGACGCCCGACAGGATCTTTTTCATCGGCAGCTGCTCGCCGATTACGCCGGTCGACATCACCAGCACGGTGTCGCACGGCAGATCGAGGGCCTCGATCACGGCCTGCGCGGTTGCCTGGGTGTTGCG
>JAFAYS010001086.1 GCA_019240175.1 Chloroflexota bacterium
TGTGCAGATGCAGTGTATTGAACCAGGATTACGGGCGCGATGCAAGCAGCACCGGCGCGCAAAGTGACACAAAAAGTGACATAAAACGGGTAACTGGCTATAATCCTCCCGTCGTACATGGTGGATCAATTGTGAGCAGTGATGCAACACCACCTCGCCGGTCGTTATGAAACATGAGCAGCCGCTTGAGCCCGCAGCCCAGCATCCCGATCAGCGACAAGCATTTGGTGCCTGGATCAAGCAGCGCCGCCGTGCGCTTGATCTGACGCAGCGAATGTTGGCTCAGCGCGTCGGCTATGCTCTTTCGACAATTCGCAAGATCGAGTCGGGTGTGCTGCGTCCATCGCGGCAGGTCGCCGAGCAGCTCGCCGATGCGCTTCAGATCGAGGCCAAGCAGCGATCGCACTTTCTGCACGCGGCGCGCGGATTACCTGCCGAAGCCACCCCTACAGCCATCGACTACCACGCAGATCACGGCGATCACGGAGCCGCACTGCCCGCCCAGGTAGCGCCGCTGCTGAGTCATCAGGCCGAGCTGGCGGAGATTCGCGCCCTGCTCCAAGACGCGAGCTTACGTCTGCTCCCGCTGTACCAGGCGCTCAGCCAGCAAGAGCGGACCGCCACGCTTTTGAATAACCTCGGCTTCACGCTGCTGCTGCTCGGCGATACGGTCGGCGCGCGTGAGCATCTGGCCGAAAGTTTGCGGCTGGCTACCGCGCTGGGCGACACCCACGGACGCGCCTTCGCGCTCAACAACCTCGGGCTGGTCGCGCTGCGTGAGGGCCGGCGCGATGCCGCCGCCGCCGATCTTAGCAAAAGCCTACAGCTGTTTTGGTCGCTGCACGACAGCCGTAGCTGCGCCGAATGTTTAGAAGCCGTGGCGGATCTTTTGCTCCAAAGCGGGCAGATCGATCGGGTGCGTGCCGTGCTGCATGCCGCCGACCAGCTGCGCGAGGAGATCGGCGCGCCACGCTCCGAGCACGAGCAGACGCGCTACCTATCGATCCTCAACGCAGCACAGAGTGCGACGGACAAAGACACACCGGCGAAGCCACTGTTGATCGAGCACATCCTACAAATCCTTGAGCAATTGACGGCAAATCAGGAACCGGATCAGCCCACAGATCCGTCGCCTCTATAGTGAGTCGGCCCGGTGATGCACATGCCAGGAACACCAACGGGACCAATAGACTATAAGGTCAGCCAACACCATATGCTAAGGTACACTGTCTTCGTCGCAGCAGAGAGCAGCTGGTTCAGGAATCACTCGCCGATCGTGGCGCTAGCGGCGAAGGGATAGTCATTCTCCCCATAGGAAGGAAACCGATGCAATCTCGTTCTATCGTGCGATCCTGCTGGCTCATCGTTAGTTCCTGCCTCATCGCGCTGATCGTCAATGTCCAGCCTGGACAAGCCATGCATCAGAGCGATCGCCCCCAGCAAACAACGCCGTCGTCGACCACTGCCGGCTGGGACTCGCGCTTTGGCGAGCAAGGCTTACGCATTGATGGGCATCGCGTGGAGGCGGTTGCCGTCAACGATCAGGGGCATGTGTTCGTCGCCGGTTACTTTCAGTGGGCTGGAACTCACGCGGCTCAGGGCATTGCCTACTGGGATGGTGTCGATTGGCACCCGATCCCCGGTGACGGATTGACCAACAATGGAAACTATGCACAGATTAGGGTATTGGCGGCTCATGGGACCGATCTGTATGCCGGCGGCAATTTCACGACCATCGAGGGTGTCACCGTCAATCGTATTGCCAAGTGGGATGGGCAGCGCTGGTCGCCGCTGGGCAGTGGCGTCAGTGGTGGCGATATTCGCACCCATATCGAGGCGATCGCGTTCCGTGGGAATGAGATCTACGTTGGCGGCTTCTTCACGCATGCGGGCGGCATTCCCGCGAATAATATCGCCAAGTGGGACGGCACGAGTTGGTCCGCGCTGGGCACTGGAACGAGCATCCCCGGGGGCGGTGCGCCGGATGTGCAATCGTTGGCGTTCAACGGCAACGATCTGTATGTGGGCGGCAGCTTCACCCATGCGGGCGGCGTGGCGGTCAATTACATTGCTAAATGGGATGGAAGCGCCTGGTCGGCGCTCAAAGGTGGCCTGTGGGGCGGCATCGGGTACGTCTTCGATATTGTGATCGACGGCGGCAACATGTATATCGGTGGCGATTTCACCTACGCAGGCGGGAAAACCGCACATCATGTCGCCCGCTGGGATGGCAGCGATTGGTTTCCCTTACCCGGATCGATGCCGAACCGCGTTGAGGATCTGGCAGTTGTCGCCGGGAAGGTGTATATCATCAACGCGCATCGTGAGCACGAGATTCGGACCTGGACCGGCAGCGACTGGGTGGTGACGCGTACCATGCGCGGTGGGGGAATCAGTGACTTGATCGGCGCTGGGAACCGGCTCTATGTGGCCGGCGACTTCAACCAGACTGATACAACGCCGGCGAACGGTATTGCGCAGTGGGATGGCGCGCAATGGCACACCTTCGGCCAGGGCATTGGGAGCTGGGGCCAAGCCTGGACGCTGCGGGGCAATCAGCAAGGGGTTGCGATCGCGAGTGGCTTCAATGCGGCGGGTGATATATGGAACAGCACCGCCGCTCACTGGGACGGCGAGAGCTGGTCGTCGCTTGGCTCAGGCGTAGAGCTCGTCACGCCCGGCGAGCATGGCACCTACGCGATCAAGCAGGTGCCGCTGCCGGAGAATCGGAATGGGGCGGTGGTCGTCAAATGGAATGGCACCGGCTGGACGACGATCACAAGCGCGCTCTGGGGCTACTATACCGACCCGCCCGTGGTGTTTGTGATTCTTGAGCGTGGCAGCGACCTGTATGTTGGCGGACTCTTCGAATTTGGGGGTGATGTAGCGGTCAACAATATCGCCAAATGGAACGGAACCACCTGGACCGCGCTGGGAGGTGGCATCGATGGCGTTCCCGAGGATATGCTGTTTATCGGCGACGACCTGTATGCCGCTGGCTGGTTTGAGCGCGCCGGGAACGTGGATGCGCAGCATATTGCGCGCTGGGATGGGAGCCAGTGGTCGGCACTGGGCAACGGCGTGGATGGCGAAGTGCGGGATCTCGAAGCTGTCGGATCGACACTCTATGTCGCAGGCCATTTCTGGACGAGCGGTAACCAGCTATTCACGCCTGGGATCGCGCAATGGAAGGACGGCCAATGGTCAGCGCTCGGCATTGGAGTCGAGCCGAGCGCTGATACCCTTGTCCGTGCTGTCACGGTTGATCCGGTGACGGGAACTGTGTATATCGGCGGGAGCTTTGATGAGATTCTGGATGGGTCATTCGAAGAGCCGCGAGTCGTCAAGGCGCAAAATATTGCCGCGTGGGATGGAACCCGCTGGCGACCGCTCGGACAGGGTGTTAACGGGCCAGTGAATGGTATGGCCATGTTCCAGGGCGGTCTGTACCTCGCGGGAGATTTTACCGAGGCGGGTGGACTTCCGTCGTACGGCTTTGCACGCTGGGGGGGCTCGTATGCGACGTTTATCCCCCTTGCCGGCTCGCGCTCCTGAGATTGCCCAGGTGCCCCTGGTTGAGCCGTGAGCTCAAACGTACTGCCCTTTTTCCTCATCTGTTCTCACCTTTGGTGACCGAACGCCCCTAGTTCAGCGACCAAAGATTATCGGGATGCGTCACGCGTGATGCATCCCGAGGTTTCTTTTTCACGCACAGAAAACGATACATATCGGGCAACGGCGTGCTGATCCAGTCTGAGCCGCATTGCTGCCCTATTGCCATCGCGTAATTTCTGTCGTATGATGAGAGAAAGCGTTTTCGTAAGGTTTGCGTAATGGCTTCAGTAACCGAAATTGCAAAACGCCTGAATATTTCCCCGGCCTCGGTATCGCGCGCGCTGAACGGACAGCCAGGCATCAGCGAAACAACGCGATCGCGCATTCTGGCGGAGGTCGAGCGGCTCAACTTCGTGCCGCATGGCGCAGCCCGCTCCCTGGCCTCCACTCGCGCCGAAAACATTGGCTTTACGGTGTATCACCAGCCCTCACAGCTTGCTATCGATCCGTTTTATAGCCGCATCCTGCTTGGCGTCGAGCAGGAGGTGCGGCAGCACAAGTTCCATCTGCTGCTCACCGCGCTGGAAGACGATCAGGTGGCGCGGCCCATGCAGTGGAGCCTGCTGCACGGCAAGCGCGTCGACGGGCTGATCCTGGCCGGGCCGTTTATTCCGTCGCGCTTCATCCTGGCGATCCACGCCCAGGGCACGCCGCTGGTGCTGGTGGATAACGCGGTCTCAGGCGCGCCGATCGACGTGGTGCTGGGCGACGACCAGGGTGGCGCGCAGGCTGCCGCTCAGCATATCCTCGGTCACGGCCATCGCCGCGTGGTGATTCTTTCGGGGCCGACCAGCTGGATCACCAGCCGGGAGCGCTGCCAAGGCTTCACCGCCGCCCTCAGCGAGCAGCGGATCACGCCGCTGGCCACGCTCCACGCCGACGCGACAACCTACGAGACTGGCTACGCGCTGATGGGTCAGGCGCTCAGCTTAAAGCCAACTGCAGTGCTGGCGATCAACGATGCCATGGCGATGGGCGCGATCGACGCCGCGCGCCAGGCCGGGCTCAGCGTGCCCGACGATCTAGCCGTGACCGGCTTTGACGACGTCGAGTCGGCTGAGCGCTTCCATGTGCCCCTGACAACTGTGCATATTCCTAAGCAGCGCCTCGGACAGATCGCCGCGCGGCGGCTCTTCGAGCGCATCGACGATAGGGATGGTCCCCAGCAGCGCACGCTGGTTGCGACCACACTGGTAGTTCGCCGATCCTGTGGCTGTGAAGCACCTGCATAAAAGGAGGTTTACCCC
>JAFAYS010001095.1 GCA_019240175.1 Chloroflexota bacterium
CTTATCTAGCTGCCCGGTGCGCTCGCCGAAGCCGTAGAAATGCTCGCCGGCCTCGATGCGTTTGCTGCACGCGACGCGACGCGCGCCCGCGCCGTCGCTGTGCCACTGTAGGCCAACTTCGTCGGCGCAAAACGGCTGCTGCCCGGCGTCGAAAAACGATAGCTTGCCGGAGTCCAGCGCGATGCGCAGCGTTAGTGCAGCGGTTTGCAGAAAAAGCGTTTGCTCGGTCGCGCTGAGCTCGACGGTGGCCCCAGGGAATTCTTCATCCGACCGGGCGACAGCCCAGGAGCGACGCGGCTCGAAGGCTCCTTCCGGCGCGAGTCGCACCCGGATGATCCGATCGGTCAGAGGCGTAATAGCGATGACAGGACCGTCACAATCCAAGAGCAGGGTATTTCCCTCACGCTGGTACGATCGCACGGTTCCCGGTTGGGTGAAGGACGGCATAGTATAGATCTCTCCAAGTATTCACAGGCTCCGGAAACGGTTACCCCATGAAAATAGGCTGCCAGTACATTTTGAGAATTTCGCCGGGGCGTATCGTCAATACGCCCCGGATCGACAAGCAATCTAGCCGGTGAAACAGGAGCCGGGGAGAAAGCTCCCGATCCGCCGCTTAGCTACCAGCCGCTGTTGCCGGTGCCCCGCGTCAGCGCGAAGGTACCGTTGGTCTCGTCGTGCAGGCCGCCGGCGATTGGTCCGCTGACATTCACGCCGTTGAAGGTCGCGCCGCCGGTGGCCTTGCCGTTGATCAGCACGCCGTACGAGCCGGCATTCGCCACGCGAATATTCGCAAGCGTGGTATCGCTCAGCTGGGCTGGTCCTTGAATATGGATGCCGGCGTAAGTCGGGCTGTCGATGATCAGATCGTCAACGATCAAGCCGCTGATCGGGCCTTCCGCCGTGTTAATCTTGAGCGCGCCATGCTGCTGGCTCCACATCGGGCCGCCCGCGCGGATCAAGGAGTTGCGCTCTACGCGCGTGGTGCCGCCGAACGGATGCGAGTTGAACTCCTGCGCGATCAGGATGCCGGGATACGTCACCACGTCGTAGCACAGGTTATCCTGAATCTTGTGATCGCGGCCACCGTAGATCGCCAGACAGTTGGCCCGCCACGGAAGCTGGATCGTGTTGAAGCGGAACGTATTGTTGGCGGTGCTCGGCCCGTCGAAGCTGGGTGCCCAGGTCGCTAGCGCGTCGTCGCCGGTGTTGCGGAAGTGCGAGTTTTCGACGATCGAGTTGCTGGTACCGTTGGTGAAGTTCACGCCATCGGCAAACAGGTTGCGGAAGCGGCTATTTTTGATCAGGAGGCCGTCGGTCACGTTCTGGCTGCCCGCGCCGACCCACCAGCCGACCTTGGTATGCTCGACCCACACGTTTTCCATCCACGAGCCGGAGCCCGCGCCGCCGTTGAAGCCGTTCTCGGGACTCTTGTCGTCGCGGGTGGTCGTCTCGCCCAGGATCGCAAAGTCGGCGAAGCGGCAATTGTTGCCCGTGCAGTGGAAGCGCGCGTGCGCCCCGCGCAGCGTCGAGTACCACATGCCCGCGCCGCGCACGGTCACATCCGCGATCTGGATGCCCATATTGCTTTGCAGCTGGGTCGTGCTGTCGAAGGTGCCGGTGGGAATCCACACGCCTTTGTTCTGCGCTTTGGCAGTGTCGATGCAGCTCTGGATCGCCGGGCCGTCGTTGCTGTTGTCGTCGGGCGTCGCGCCGCAGTCAGCGATCGAGATGAAGTTGGCCGGCATCGGCTTGGGCGGCCCAACTTGCTCAAGGTCGATCAGGTCGACGATGTAGTAGGCCGCGCTGTCGTCGCCGTCTTTCTGGAGCTTGACGGTCGCGCCCGCCGGGATATTGTCGACCAGCGCGCGGGTCTCGTCGAAGAAGTGGTGCGCGCCGACTGCGCTGGGATCGTTGAGCGTGCCGCTCTCGCCGCCGTAGCTCCACGCGTACTTCGAGGTCAGGTTGAGCTTCTGGCGGAAGGTGCCGTCGACATAGAGGCTGAGTGTGGCGTCGATGCCGCCGCCCTTGGGCGCGTCCGGGATCACGTAGCGCACGACGATCGAGTTGGCCGCCTGCGATGCGGTGAACTCGACGTAGTGGCCGGCGGAGCTGAGCTGCACGGCGCGGCGGCCCGAGGCCTCGGTCGCGATCTGGCCGAAGATGCGGCTGGTGGGGATCTGGCCGGCGTTGGTGCTGCCGCTCTCGGCCTCGTACTCGATCCACGGCACCGTCGCGCCACGGCTGCCGGGTACCGTCGTGGGTACCGGCGGACTGGTCGGCCCTGGCGTCGCGGTCGGGCCGGTGGTGCGCGTGGGTGTGGCCGTGGCGCTGCCGCCGACCGGCTCGATCAACCACTGCGGACTATCCCAGCTGGTCGAAATATTGCCGGTCTGGGCGTAGCCGCGTAGATTCTCGATGTGCAGGATCTTCCCGTTGTGCCACACGCTGCGGATAATTTTATAGCCTGGCGTTGGCGCGTCCTGGATCGTCCAGCGCGCGCTTTCCCAGCTGTCCTGGATCGCGATTGCTTCGACATACTCTTGGAGGTGTTCGATCGCCATGTAGTTGCCGGTCGCGCGGTTTTTGATCCGTGTGCTGCCCGCGAAATCTTCCAGCACCCAGTGCGAGCTGGTATCGCTGGCCGCCGGCGTGCCGTAGCGCACCTGATTCGTGGCCTCGTACAGGTAGGTTTTTTGCCACTTGCTTTTAAGTCGCACGTAGCTTTGGTCCTGCGCGCCGGCCTCGTTTGGACGCAGCCGTGGCATCAGTTGCACGACGATCAGCGCAAGTACCAGGCTGCCTACCAGCGGCCCTAGCCAGGGATGTCGCTTCAGCGTGGCGATCATCTTTCCTCCTCGAAACGTCCTCGTCGATGGGCGCAGAGTATGTGGCAGGAAGTTGGACGCTGGCTACCCGGTGATGTGCCGAGCAGCCAGCTTTTCCGATCCTACCGCCGGCGACTACTGCGCCGAGAGCCGATCCAGCACGTTGACCTGGAAGGTGTCAGACGCCTGCTTGGCCGCCGCCGCCGGATCAACCGACTCGTCGGTCAGGATCGAGTTGACCACTGCGCCGATCGCGCCGTAGTACTCCTGTCCTGCGGTCGCGGGCTCAGGCTCCAGGCCGATCTTGCCGCCGGTCACCGCGTCCATGAACAGCTGGTAGTTCTGCACCGGCAGGTTGGCGTACTGCTTCTGGACGTTCATCGATTTGTCCTGGTACTCGCCGACGTACAGCGGCAGGAACGGCGTGCCGACCACCACTGTCGGATCTTGCTTGCTCACGTCGTAGCCGCGCTGGATCTCGGTCGCGTCGAACTGCGTCCACAGGCGGAAGTAGGTCGCGGCCTCTTTCTCGTCGTCGGTGGCGGCGCTGCTGATCATCGCGATGTTGCCGCCGACCAGCGAGACGCTCTTGCCGTCCGGGCCGGTGGGCAGCGGCGCGAGGGCCAGCTGGCTCATGTCGACATCCGGGAACGTGGTGCGAATCCAGGAGAACTGGTCGCTGGCGATCAGCGCAAGCGCCGAGCGTCCGGTCGCGAAGGTTTCGCCGTTCTTGGCCCAGTCGAGGTTTTCGCGGGGCAGCACGTCGTACTTCCAGCGCAGCTCCTTGACGAAGTTCAGCGCATCCACGGGCGCGCCGCTGGCGAAGCCGGCCTCGTACTTGCCGTCCTTCGCCTGCACAATGCTTGACTGCTTCGCACCCCAGGTGTAGGCCATGGTCGTAAACTGCCAGCCGGTGGCGTTGCTGCCGTCGCTGATGAACGAGAAGCCGGCGCGGGCGTTGTCGCGATTGGTCAGCTTCTGCGCCATTGTGGCCAGCTCTTCCCAGGTGCTCGGCGGGCCATCGAAGCCGGCCTCTTTGAGCAGGCCAATGTTATAGCCCAGGCCCATCGCGTAGGCGAACTTCGGAATACCGTAGACTTTGCCGTCCTTGGAGGTGATCGACAGAATGTTCGGGTTGAACACGTCGCCCAGCTTCTGCTCGTTGAAGATCGTGCTCAGGTCGGCGGCAACGCCCTGGTCGATGATCTTGGACGGATCGGAAAGGTAAACTTCGAACAGCGTCGGCACCTGCTTGCCGGCGACCAGCGTTGCGAAGGTGTCGGGGCTGTAGGTGTAGTCCGAGCCGGTGACCGTGACGTTCGGGTACAGCTCCTGGAAGCGCTCGACCTGTGCGGTCCAGCCGGCCAGCGCCTCGGGCTGCGACTCCGGCGGCTTGCCGATCACGGTGATATTAACTGGTCGTCCGCCGGCAATTTGCTCGGGCATTTTGATCAGGGTAGGCGGCATGTTCGCCGCCGAGGAAGCAGCCGGTGAAGCCGCCGCCGAAGCCTCTGGTGCAGCCGACGCTGGCTGATTGTCCGTTGCGGGTGAGGCCGCTGCGGCAGATGCGGCGGGAGCCGACGGCTCGGTGCCGGTGGTAGGAGCGGCAGGTGCGCCACCACAGGCGCTCAAAATCAGGGAAACGAGCATTCCAACGGTCGTCAAAAGCCAAC
>JAFAYS010001213.1 GCA_019240175.1 Chloroflexota bacterium
GCAATCTTTTCGCGGCGCTGCACCAGAGCCTGGGCCAGCAGATTGATCCCGCCACGCCGACAAAACTGACGCTAGGCGGCTATCCGCTCAATATTCGCCGCGATGTTGTGCCGCCGGCCAATAACTGGATGCTCGACGCCGCCGCGCCATGGATCGTCGCGCTTGACGTGCCCGAGCGCACCAGGGCCGGCTATCCCGAAGATGCCAGCACCGTGCTCGACGCCTACCGCGCCATGACACAGCGCACGCAGCCCGCCGTGCTAGAGTTTGCCGCCAGCGCAGGCTCGCGCTATGGTGCCGGCGACAGTGGCGATCGCGGGCGGACCTGGGATAGCGCGGCCTGGTTCGAGGCGGTCTATGGCGGCCACTACGGCGTGCGCATGACACCCACCGCGCTCTTGATCGCGCCGCAGCCCCTGGTGACGCTTGGCGACGACGGGATTACGAATCTGACCTATCAGGGCGCAAATGTACAGATCAACCTGGACGCCGCCCAACGTATATATCGTGTAACAACCGATCAGCCGATCAATGTGCAGCTTGGCCCGGTCGGCGACGGCGCGACGATCGCTGTGGATGGCGTGGAGCGCGGACGTACCGCTGGCCTGGCGCTCAACGCCGGACAAACCGTGACTGTCCAAACGATCGGCATTACGCGCCAGCGATCCGACAGCGCGTTTTTGAACGTGTGGCAGCGCGCCGACGCGCCGATCCAGCAGGGCAGCGCCAGCCGATCCTGGCTGTGGGGGCCGCTGCCGTTTCGCACCAGCGTCGAGCGCTACGCCCAAAGCCCAGGCGGCGAGCGGCTTGTCGAATACTACGACAAATCGCGGATGGAGATCACCCAGCCGGCTATCGATCGCAATCAGCGCTGGTTCGTGACCAACGGCCTGCTGGTCAAAGAGCTGGTCAGCGGCAGACTACAGGTCGGCGATGCCGAGTTTGAAGATCGCGCGCCCGCCGACGCAGCGATCGCCGGCGATCCCGACGCCGCGAATCCAGCGCCAGCCTATCGCGCGTTTGCCGGCGTGGTCTCGCTGAACAACGATCGCCGGGCCGAGCCGCGTGTGGGCACAGATGTCACGGCGACCATCGATCAAAGCGGACAGATCGGCGATGATCCGGCGCTGACCCGGCCCGAAACCCGCATCAGCAACTACGAGGCTAATCTCGGGCATAATATTCCTGGCGTCTTCTGGCGCTACATGACAAATCTACCCGACGATTGGGTGTTCGCGTTCGGTTATCCGATCAGCGAGCCATTTTGGACAACTGCCCGTGTGGGCGGCACGACCAAGCCGGTTTTGGTACAGTTATTCGAGCGCCGGGTGCTCACGTACACACCTGGCAACCCCGCCGGATTTCAAGTCGAAATGGGCAATGTTGGACAGCATTACCACCGCTGGCGCTACGGCTTCGCACCGTGGGAAAGCTGGAACGAACGGCTACGGTAGCCAATCGGCTGCGTTTCCGAACAATAATTAAGGCATACACATTCAGCGCACCCGAGAGGAAGGCACAAATCAATGCGCATTCGAGCCCTGTTACCTTTGCTTATCGTGGCAGTCATTCTCACAAGCATTTTGCCATTCAGCCAGCACGCTTCCGCCAAAGAGGCCACGGACATTGCTGCGCAGAGCTATAACAAAAGCGAGCCGTTCGGCATTGTCGCAACGCTTGCCAACCGTGTGCGTGACGATGAGCAAGACGCAGCCGTCGCGCTGATGCGTGAGGCCGGCATCCAGTGGGCGCGTGAAGAGATCAGCTGGGATAAGCTACAGCGGACCAAAGGCGGCCCGTTTATGTGGACGGGCGATGGCAGCGGCTTTTACAACTACGACCGCGCGATCGAGCGGCAGACCCGCGCCGGCATTAACGTGCTCGGCCTGCTGGCCTACAATCCGGCCTGGTTCAAAAGCAAAAATCCCACCGTCGACGAGTGGATCGACGACTGGGGCACCTACGTGTTCCAGACTGTCGCCCGCTATGGCCGCGATCGTAACCAGATCCACTACTGGGAAATCTGGAACGAGCCCAATCTGCGCGTCTCTGGCTACGAGAGCGGACTCTACACGATCCGCGATTATGTGCGCATCCTCGATACGGCGCGCGCCGCCGCCAAAGCCGCCGATCCGCAAGCTGTGATTGTGCTGGGCGGAATCACCAGCATCTGGAGCGATATTCCCACGCCCGAAGATTACGATATTCCGACCTATCTACGGCTGCTCCACGACGCAGGCGGCTGGAATAGCTTCGACGTACTGGCGATCCATCCATACAGCCCAGGCGCGCCCGAGGCGGCCTCCTGGCGGCGCGATCAGCACCAGGACTTCGAGGGCGAGCTGCGGCAGGTCGATGCGCTGCTCCAAGAGTTCGGCAGCAAGCCCGTGTGGATCACCGAGGTCGGCTGGTCAACCTATCGTGGCTACTATGGCGTTTCCGAGACCGAGCAGGCCGCGTTCCTGGTGCGTATGTATCTCGTCGCGATGGCGCACTCGTCGGTTGAGCGCATCTTCTGGTACGACCTGCGCAACGATACGCAGCCGGGTGCCAACTATGAAAAGCCGGTCTATAACGAGCGCGAGGTCCAGTTCCACTACGGCATGCTGCGGCGCACCTTCCCGCTGAGTCCCGACCGCAACGATCTGCGCAAGCCGATCTATGCCGCCTACCGCACGATGACCTCGATTCTGGAAGGCATGACCTTTGAGGGCGTGCTGGCCAACGGCGACAATCCGAATATGCCCGGCACCTTTGCCTATCG
>JAFAYS010000213.1 GCA_019240175.1 Chloroflexota bacterium
CCAAGATCGGTCGAGTAGTAGCCCGGCGGAATGCGCTGTAGCACATTCGCGATCGCGGTCTGTGGCCGCTGGCCGGTGAAATCCTGCGTGATGTCGTGCATATCGTCGATGAACGCAAACGAGTGTGTGCGCGCCACGATATCTTGCAGCTCATACATCAGCGTCAGCATAAACGTCGCGTGTGGCCGCATCGAGGTCGAGATATCGCAGATCACCGCTAGCTTGGGCTTGAGCCGCTTGCGCCGAAACTTGAGATCGATCGGCACGCCGCCGTAGCGCTGAGCGCCGCGCACCGTGGCCTTAGCGTCGAGCGCGCCCGAGCGATGCCGGCGATTACGCAAAGCCGCGCGCGTGCGTAGTCGCGCCGCCATACGCCGCACCTCGTCGCGCAGCATCTCGATCTCGCGGCTGCTGAGCTGATCGATCGGACGATTGGCTAGATCGTGAATCGGATCTTGCTTCATCTGCTCGGCCAGCTGCCGCGCCAGACTCTGGCCGACGTACTGCTGGATCTGCTGCTCCAGCGCCTGGGCGTTGCCCTCGGCCATCTCTTGCACCTGCTCACGGCCTTCACGACCCATGCCCTGCTTCTGCAAGGCGGCCTCAAGCTGCTGCAGTAGCTGCTGAAGCTGCTGCAAACCAAGCTGGCGCTGCATGTGCCCTTCCATGTAGCGGCGCACATACGGCGATCCGTTGCTGATGCGCTGCATCCCGGCCTGCTGAGCCAGCTGCTCAAGCTCCTCGCGGCTCAGCGGCTGGCCGTTTGTCAGGCGCTGCAGCAGCTCGCGCAGCTTCTCGCTCAGCTGCTGCATCATCTGCTGCATGGCCTCGGAAAGCTGCTGCTGCTGCTGCTCGTCCAGGCCGCTGCCAGGCCCCTGCATCTGCTGCATGGGCGGCGTGCCCACGTTGAAGAACATCGGGAAGAGCTCATCGAAGGTCGGAAAATCCGCATGCTCTTTGACCAGCGTCGTGCGCAGCGTGGCCTTGAATAGCTCGCGCTCTTCGACGCCCATCGCCTCGATCGCTCGCATGCAGTCGGCGCTCTCGGCCAGCGAGACGCGCACGCCGGCACCGCGCAGCGCCTGCACAAATTCTACAATTCGATCATCCATAGGCTGAAAAACCCAATGATCAATGATCAACGACCAAAGCTGCTGTGATTCAGTCACTGATCATTCATCACTGACAAAAAGATTAGCGTCCAAACCGGCCCTGGTCGCGGCCTTCGCGACCACCCGACTGCATGGCGCGACGTGCGCGCTGGACATCGCTCTCGTGCTTGAGCAGCACCGTCAACGTGTTGTCGAGCGTTTCGCGATCCAGCGAGCGCGCGTTCAACATCACCAGCGCCCGCGCCCAGTCGAGCGTCTCGGACACACTTGGCGACTTTTTGAGATCCAGGCCGCGCAGCCGCTGCACCAGCTCAACCGCCTGCTGAGCGATCTTGGGCGCTAGCTCCGGCACCTTGAGACGCACGATCCGCAGCTCGGCCTCTTCGTCGGGATAATCCACGAAAAGATACAAACAGCGCCGCTTGAGCGCCTCCGACAACTCGCGGGTGTTATTGGAGGTCAAGAACACGGCGGGCTGATGCCTGGCGCGCAGCGTGCCCAGCTCCGGCACCGAGACCTGAAAATCGCTGAGGACTTCCAGCAAAAAGGCCTCAAACTCGCTGTCGGCACGATCGATCTCGTCGATCAGCAGCACTACTGGCTCTGGCGAGAGAATCGCGCGCAGCAGCGGTCGCTGCAGCAAAAAGCGCATCGAGAAAAACACGTCTTCTTCGGCGGCCAGGCGATCGGCAGCCTCTGAAAGCGAGGTCGCGTCCGAAAGCGTGTCGCGCAGCTGATCGCGCAGCAGCTGGGTGTACAGCATCTGCTTGGCGTACTCCCACTCATACAGCGCTTTGGTCTCGTCCAGGCCCTCGTAGCACTGCAGGCGGATCAACTGGCGGCCTGTGGCGCTGGCCCAGGCTTTGGCGAGCTCGGTCTTACCGACGCCGGCTGGACCTTCCGCCAGCAAGGGCTTGCCCAGCTTCTCGGCGAGAAATACCACCGTCGAGATGTCATCGGAGGCGATGTACTGCTGAGACGTTAACGCGCTGCGAACGTCGGTCATCGTCGTAAACGTCATGTCGGCTCCTTCTACCAATGGGAATATGTGAGGATGGGGGATGTGAGCAGCGGCGCGGGTGCTAGCGGCGATGCTCCACTTCCATTGTACCAGCGTTCGCAAATTGCAAGCCGAGTCATGCACAAAAGATTGTGAGCCGTGGAAAGATTCGGCGAGCTGATCACGTCTTTAAGCTAGCCCCTCAATTCTCCGCCCCTCAAGGAGCAATACAGTATGGTGTTCCGACCACACCTCCGCTCACTCGGCCTCACGCCGTCGCGTCCGCTCGTCTCGGCCCTGATCCTCGGTCTCACGCTCTCTGCCACCGCGCTCAGGGCTGTCCAGCCACAGGGCGTTCAAGCGCAGGCGAGCCCCGCGCCCGATCTTGGCGATGCGCCCGACAGCAACAACAACTTCGGCATCGCGATGACATACGGGCCGCCCGCGCCACCAGCACAATTCCCCACGGTCTTCTGGGGAGCTAACCCGGCAACTGGCCCCAAACACTTCAATTCTCCGCTGCTGTACTATCTCGGCAACTCAACCACCGGCGGCACAATCACCTGTGAGAATCAGGCCGATGTCGGAGCAGACTGCGACGGTGTGAACAATATTGTTCCCAACACCAACACCGCCGATCAAGACAAGGGTGATGATGGTCCGGTGTGGGCATCGATGGGCGGGATCACGGCCTGTCAGCCGAAGCAGTACCGCTACTTCGTCACCGTGACGTCGGGCGGACCATACACCGCCTACGTCAACTCCTGGTACGATTTCAACCAGAGCGGCAATTGGGGCCAGATCTTTGGCTGTGGTAGCCTCACGGTCGACGAGTGGATCGTCAAGAATCAGGCGATCAATCTGCCGGGACCAGGCGTGTACGTCTTCTCGACGCCGGTCTTCAACGCCGCGCCGAATCCGGCCACCTATCCACGCTGGGCCCGCATCACCTTGAGCGACACGCCGCTATCGCCAAACTCGCCCGATGCGCGTCGAGGAAGCGGTCAGATCAACGGCTGGAAGCTGGGCGAGACCGAGGACTATCGCCTGCAATACTAACGATCGCTGACGCAAGCAGCAGCGCCGTGCTTTATTCAGTACGGCGCTGCTCTGGTTTTCGGCAGACAACTGCGCGATCAGAAAGACTCAGCGAGCTGATTCACGTCCTTAAGCTAATCCCTCAATTCTCCGCCCCCCAAGGAGCAGTGGAGTATGGTGTTCCGACCACACCGTCGCTCACTCGGCCTCAAGCCGACACGTCCGCTCGTCTCGGCCCTGATCCTTAGCCTCATGCTCTCCACGACAGCGTTCAACCCCGTTCAGCCACAAGCTGTTGAGGCAAAGACTGCTCCCAGGCCGGATCTTGGTGATGCGCCAGACAGCAACAATAATTTCGCCGTCGCGATGCAGTATTTTCCCAGCAGTGGCTCTGCTCAATTCCCGACTGTCTTCTTCGCGGGAACGCAGCCGACCGGGCCTAAGCACTTCAATACGCAAACGCTGTACTTCCTGGGCACCTCAAGCATCGGCGGTGGGATCACCTGCGAAGACCAGGCCGATGTCGGCGCGGACTGCGATGGCCCCAACAATCTCGATCCGGGGGCGAACGTTGCGGATCAGGACAGGGGCGATGATGGCCCCGACTGGACATCGCTGGGGCCAATCACTGGGTGCCAACCGATGCAGTACAAATACCTGGTCACCGTACTGCCGGGTGCGCCGACCACGGCCTACGTCAACTCCTGGTACGACTTCAACCAGAGTGGCCGCTGGGGCGATATCTTTCCCTGCGGTCGCTTCACAGTAGACGAGTGGATCGTCCAGAACCAGCTGATCACCTTCCCAGGGCCAGGAGTCTACGCCTTCGCGACACCGGTCTTCCAGGCCGCCCAAAATCCTTCAACCGATCGGCGTTGGGCGCGTATCACCCTGAGCGACACGCCCCTACCTAACACTGTACCGTCCCACATGGGCAGCGGCCCGGCGCAGGGCTGGGTTTTGGGCGAGACCGAAGACTACCAGCTGTTGAACTAAGATCGACACTTCCAGGTATAGGGTCACGCTCTAGTCAGCACAGCGCTGCGCTGTTTTTCGTCAAACATCTCAGCGATCAGGAAAGGTTGAGCGCGCTGATCACGTCTTTAAGCTAACCCCCCAATCCTCCAACCCCCCAAGGAGCAGTGGAGTATGGTGTTCCAATCACACCGTCGCTCACTCGGCCTCAAGCCGACACATCCGCTCGTCTCGGCGCTGATCCTCGGCCTCACACTCTCCGTCACACTCTTTGGCCAGCCGGCTATGGCGCAGATCGGCAACCGGCCCGATCTGGGCGACGCGCCCGCCAGCAACAACAACTTCGGCGTCGGCATGCAGTGGTTCCCCGGCAGTCCGTTCAACGCACAGTTCCCGACCGTCTTCTTCGCGGGTGCTCAGCCCACCGGTCCCAGGCACAACAACAGCCCAACCGTCTACTTCCTGGGCAACTCGGGCGCGGGCGGTACGATCACCTGTGAGAACCAGGCCGATGTCGGCGCGGACTGCGATGGCCCCAACAATATCAATCCGCCGGCCAACACGCCCAACCAAGACCTCGGCGATGACGGCCCGGTCTGGGGCACACTGGGCGCAATCAACGGCTGTCCAACCAAAACATACACCTACTACGTCACCTCGTTGGCAGCGGGAACCACCACGGCCTACGTCAACTCGTGGTATGACTTCAACCAGAGCGGCTTCTGGGGCAATACCTTTGCCTGTAGCAGCACTGTGACCGTCGACGAGTGGATCGTCAAGAACCAGGTAATCACGCTCGCGCCAGGCGTGAATGTGTTCACCACACCGCCCTTCCCTGCCGCGCAGAATACGTCGAGCAATCCGCGCTGGGTGCGGATCAGCCTGAGCGAATCGCCGCTGCCACTCGCCTCTGCTGCCGCCCGGCGTGGTAGCGGCCCCGCGCAAGGCTGGCGCTTGGGCGAGACCGAAGACTACCGGCTGCCGAACTAAGCTCAACGTTACCAGGGCCAGCGTCGCGCTCTCACCCAGCGCGACGCTGCTGCGTTTTTCCATGGGCGTTTCGGCGATCAGGAAAGGTTCGCTCCCTCGATCGCGTCTTTAAGCTAGATCCCCAAACCATATCAAGGAGTCATTCAACATGGTGTTCCGACCACACCTTCGCTCATTCGGCCTCAAGCCGACACGTCCACTGGTTTCAGCGCTGATCCTTGGCCTGACGCTCTCGGCTACCGCCCTGGGCCAGTCGGCCACTGCGGCACCTTCACCCGCGCCGGATCTTGGCGACGCACCCGCCAGCACCAATAACTTCGGCGTCCCAATGCAGTGGCATGCCGGCAGTGGTGCCGCGCAGTTCCCGACGGTCTTCTTCGGGGGCGTACAGCCGACCGGACCCAAGCACTTCAACAACCCGACCCTGTACTTCCTGGGTAACGCCAATGTAGGCGGCACGATTACCTGTGAGGGCCAGGCCGATATGGGTGCAGATTGCGACGGCGTGAACAATATTAACCCGCCGGCCAACACGCCCGATCAAGACAAGGGCGACGACGGCCCTGACTGGGCCGGGCTCGGCCCGATCGCGGGCTGTCAGCCCAAACAATACCGCTACTGGGTCACCGTTCAGGCGGGCGGGCCGTACACCGCCTATGTCAACTCCTGGTACGATTTCAACCAAAGCGGTCGCTGGGGCGAGATCTTGCCCTGCGGCGCTGTGAACGTGGACGAGTGGATCGTCAAGAACCAGGTCATCAACCTACCGGGACCAGGCACGTATGCCTTCTCCACGCCGGTCTTCCAGGCCGCGCAGAATAACTCCAACTATCCACGCTGGGTGCGCATCAGCCTGAGCGATACGCCGCTACCCAACACGGCAGCCGCCCGCCAGGGCAGCGGCCCGGCGCAAGGCTGGAAGCTGGGCGAGACCGAGGACTACCGGCTGCCGAACTAATACCGACGATTCCGGGGCCAGCGTCGTGCTGAAAGGAGCGCGGCGCTGGTCTTTTGTTTAATCAGAATCAAACGCTGAGGAAAGGTCGGGCACGTCGCTCACGTCTTTAAGCTACAACCCCCACTTCGTCTAACCCCTTAAGGAGTAGTGAACCATAATGTGCCGCCGCGTCTTCGTTGACTCTGCGTTGGCACTGATCACCGACTTGAGCAAGCAGGCATGCGCAAGCTGACAACCGGGCGCGATAGCCGCCTCCCGCCATCGTGCCGCATCCGATAGGTAGCGTGTCGCATTCGTTAGGAGGAAAAAAACCATGTTCCGGCACAACTCGCGTCACCGTCCACTGAATGCCTTCCGCCGTCCGCTCTCCGTGCTGATCATGCTGGGCACGATCCTGGGCATCGTTGCTGTGCATCCCACGTACGCCTCGCCCGGCGGTGACCTGGGCGACGCGCCCGACAGCACCAACAACTTCGGCGTCACGATGACGGCCTGGGGTGGCGGACCGTTCGCGAAATATCCAACGGTCTACTTCGCCGGCGCGCAGCCGACCGGGCCGTTCCACCAAAACCCGGTGCTGCTCTTCAACCTTGGCGCGGCGGTCTCCTGTGAGCAACAGGCGGATATTGGGCCCGACTGCGATGGCATCAATAATATCAACCCGCCAGGCAACACCGCCGACCAGGATCGTGCCGACGACGGTGTGTTCTGGCCGCTCTTCGGTCACTGCCAGCGGACCCAGGTGCGCTACACGGTCACCGTTCAGGCCGGCGCGCCGAGCAAAGCCTATGTCAACATGTGGGCCGACTGGGACAGCAACGGCGTGTGGGGCGATCGACCGATCTGCAACGGCATGGTTGCGGATGAGTGGGCGGTGCAAAACCAGTCTATCGCGCTGCCGGCAGTGCCCGGAACCTACGGCTTCGCGACGCCGGTGCTCCTACCATTCCGCAGCGGCAGGCCGCAGTGGGCACGCTTCACGATCAGCGAGTCGCCGGCCACCTGGGCAGCCGCGCGCATGGGCAGCGGACCCGCCGGCAGCTGGAAGTACGGCGAGACCGAAGATTATCTGCTGCCATAGATCGATTTAAACCGAACGAGCGACTCGCTGTGAGTCGCTCGTTTTGTGTTTTAACGCTCAGCGCTGATGCCGCTGTCTGCCACATTTGCGCGCCAGCTTTTAGCGAATATCGCGCACTTTCATCTGATCCAGCACATACACATCGCCGCTCTCGACCTCGACCGGCAGCTCGATCATATGCTGCGGCTGCGACGAGAGCGT
>JAFAYS010000235.1 GCA_019240175.1 Chloroflexota bacterium
AACATCGGCTGCACCACAAACAGCAGCGCGGCGCTGACAAACATAGTGATCGTGAAGAGCGCCGCCACGCCAAACCCGGCCCGGCCACGCGCGCCGCTCCTGGCGCGTATCAACATCTGACTGATCGTCGGGGGAACTCGCAGGCCATCATACTTCATGCACAATTCTCCAGGGTGCTGTTCGGCGCGTTGCCGGGAGCGCAGATAGTTTTATAGTATAGGCACGATCGCCCGACGTTCAGCCGCGCAGACAATACTGTTTGGCGGTAGTACACATTCCGAGCGCCTTCTACAGCCGATGGCGACTGCTGTTCGTAGGAGATAGCGAGGAAGCTGCAAAGATACGATCAATGTTACACCCGCACAACGACGGCACCCACCAGCTTTGCGCGGTGGATGCCGTCGACTGCCGTGCAGACTAGATTGTTGAGCCAGGCGCTACGTTAGCTGATTGGCCCACTCCTCGATCGCCTCGTTGACAGCGGCGGGTCGCTCCAAGGTGGCCGCGTGCGCCGCGCCGTCGATGATCACCAGCTCCGAGTTTGGTATGGCCTTGTGCATCTCCTGGGCAACCGCAACCGGCGTAACCTGATCTTCATTGCCCACAATGATCAGCGTCGGCACCTCAATCGCAGCCAGCATCGACGTCGAGTCGGGTCGCAGCGTCATGGATTCCAGCGCGCCCGTGATCCCATCGACCGGCGTCGCGGCCATCATGCCATGCACAAACTCGGCCAGCTCAGGCTGCTGATCGCGCGTTGGCTCGGTGAGCATCTTGGGCAGCATCGCGTCGGCGATCGCGGTCGCGCCCTCGCTGCGGGCCTGATCGATCATCTTGTAGCGGCCCTGGCGGCCTTCCTCGGTGTCGGCGGCGGCCTTGGTGTCGATCAGGATCAAACCTCTGACCCGATCGGGGCGGCGGCGCAGCAGCGCAAAGACCACGTAGCCGCCCATCGACATGCCGCCCACAATCGCCTGCCCAACACCTAAACGATCCAGCAGCGCCACAAGATCGTCGGCGTAGGTATCCATCGAGTAGCCTGGCTGTGGATCGCTGCGTCCCATGCCGCGCAGATCCGGCGTGATCACCCGGAAGCGACGGCTGAGCGCCGCCCGCTGCGCCTGGTAAAGATCGCTCGACAGCGGGAAGCCATGCACTAGCAGCAGCGGCTCGCCCTGCCCTTCATCGTGATAAAAGATCGAAACTCCGTCGAGATCAGCAGTTGGCATACATCCTCCACGATCGTACTTCTGCGATCGTAGCAGCAGGTTACGGACCATGCCGCCGTGATCGCGCCCCTGCTCTTGCCAGCACGCCCGAATAAGCCTATGATTGAGGTAGGCAATTGCTGTGCATACCCTTTGCACACGAGCGAGGAGCGATACGCACATGGCAGACTCACGACGCGTAATTGTCACAGGCGCGACCGGCTTGATCGGCAGGCGGCTCTGTGAGCAGCTTTCAGCCAAAGGCTACCAGGTCGTGGTCTTTTCCCGCGATCCACAAAAAGCGCAGCGCTCACTACCGGGCGCGGCGGAGTACGTCGCCTGGACGCCCAGCGAAAGCGGGCCGTGGGCCAGCGCGATCGATGGCGCGTACGGCGTAATCCATATGGCCGGCGCGCCGATTCTGGGCAAGCGCTGGAGCGAGGCCTACAAAGCCGAGATCGTCAGCAGCCGGGTGATCGGCACGCGCGGCCTTGTCAACGCCATGCGCGCCGCCCAAAACAAACCGCGCGTCTTTGTCAGCGGCTCGGCGGTGGGCTACTATGGTGCCCGCGACGATACCAAGCTGGACGAGAGCGCCGCGCCCGGCAGCGATTTTCTGGCGCAGGTAGCCATCCAGTGGGAGGGCGAGGCCAGCAAGGCCGAGGAGCTGGGCATTCGCACCGTGCTGGTGCGCACAGGCATTGTGCTCGATCCCAGCGAAGGCGCGCTGCCGCAAATGTCGCTGCCGTTCCGCTTCTACGGCGGCGGCCCGATCCTGCCCGGCACACAGTGGTTTCCCTGGATTCACATCGACGACGAGGTGGGGCTGATCCTGCTGGCGCTGGAAGACGAGCGCGCGCGCGGGCCACTCAACGCCAGCGCGCCGGAGCCGCAAACCAATCGCGATTTTTCCAAAACGCTCGGCAAGGTCATGGGCTCGCCCTCATGGTTTCCTGTGCCCGGCTTCGGGCTGCGCATCCTGCTGGGCGAAGTCGCCGGGATGCTCACCGAAGGGCAGCGTGTGATCCCCAAAAAAGCGCTGGATCTGGGCTACAAGTTCAAATATCCAACCTCGGAGCAGGCGCTGCGCCAGCTGCTGAAAAAATAGCCGCGCGGTCACCAATCTGTTCGATCCGGTACGGACACGTCACGCGACGTGTCCGTTTGTTTTGGCCTGATTCTCAGGCAGCCGGTTATGATCGCCGGGTGTCGCTCGTCTTAAGGGATAGACCATTCAACGAAAGGCAGGAGCATGGCCTTGGAACTCGCGACTGCTGACGACGCCGACGCCGCCTGTCACCTGATCGCGCGCTGGTTCGCCGACTACCAAACACCATTGTTTCGCTATCTCACGCGGCTGCTGGGCGACGAGGAACGCGCCGCCGATCTGCTGCAAGACACGTTTGCCAGAGCGTTCGTCGCGCTCAAGTCGCAGAGTCCGCCCGACAATCCAAGCGCCTGGCTCTACCGCATCGCGACAAATCTCGCCTACGACGCATTGCGTCGTCAGCGGCGCTGGCGCTGGCTGCCGCTCACCAACCACGATCAGACAACCTCGTTCGAGAGCGAGGTGGCGACTGCGCAGAGCGTACGTGATTGTCTGGCCCGGCTGCGGCCCCGCGAGGCCGAGGCGCTACTGCTCTACGAGTATGGCGGCCTGAGCTGCGTCGAGATCGCGGTGTTAACCGATGAGGAGGCAAGCACTGTGCGCGTGCGTGTGTCCCGTGCCCGTGAGCGCTTCCGACAGCTATACCAGAAGGAGCTCACGTGATGCGCTGTTCTGAGATCTCGATGCTCCTCGCCACCCGACGCGATCTGTCGGCAGCAGAGGAAAGCGTAGTTCGTGCGCATCTTGATGATTGTGCAAGCTGTGCCGCGCAGTGGAGCCGCGAAGAGCGGACTTCCCGCGTGCTGCGTGCCCTGCCGTTGCCGCCTGTCAAACAGCCGCCCGAGTGGGTGGCAGAGGAGATTCAAGCGATGTTGCAACGTAAGCTTTCACCACGCCGGCGCTGGCGCTATGGGCTGGCCGTGGCAAGCGTTGCAGGCGTGGCGCTGATCGCGCTGGTGATCTTCCTGCTGCCGACCGGCGCGAGCACGAGCACTGCTCCACGGCTCTCGCCGCTGGATGGCACCTACCAGCCAGGATCGCTCGGCGCGCCGCAGGACGATCCGCAGATCACGCCGACCACTGACGGACAAACGCCGTGGAACTTTTACGTATTCAGTAAAGCGTATCCGAAACAGATTAGAACGACCGAAGGCGCATACACGGTATTTCAAGACGAGTACACATCGATCCTTGACCCAGACAGCGGA
>JAFAYS010000276.1 GCA_019240175.1 Chloroflexota bacterium
CAGCACGAGCGCCAGCAGCACCACGCCTACGACATTGCCGCCTGAGATCGGCGCATCGACAAAGCGCTCCTGCACCAGAATCAGGCCGCCGACGACAATAAACAGCAGCGGTAGCACGATGCCACTTTGCCCAAACGCCGCCTGGATAAAGCCGACCACGCCCTTGCCGACCACACCGGGCTCAGTGCTCAACAGCAGAACCATCAAGAGCAGGCCCAGGCCGATCAGCACAAACGCAAACAGCTCACGCTGCTGCTGCGGCGAGAGCCAGGGCTTGCGCCGCGCCACCACAGCGGCTTTGCGCGTGCTTGTGCCCCGGCTACCAGTGCTGCGGCTACCGGTGCTGCGGCTGCCGGACGACTTGCGCGTCGTGGAGCCGCTCTTGGCGGCGCGGCCTGTCGATGATTTAGGCTGTGTTCGCTTTGAAGCCATCGTTGCTCATTTCCAGGCACTCGCGCCGCTGTGTAGACGAGGTGAGAGCCGCTTATACTTCCATCACCACCGGTAAGACCATCGGGCGGCGGCGCGTCTGCTGATACACAAACTCGCTGACGGTATCTTTGATCTTGCGCTGGAGATAGGTCAAATCAGTGCTGCCCACGCCGCCCTGTCCGTCGTAGTCGGCAAAGTTGTCGAGTGAGTCGCGCACCCGCTGTTTGGTGCTTTCGATGATGTCGGTGGACTGGCGCAGATGCGTAAAGCCACGGCTGACCAGATCCGGCCCGGCGATCACTTTGCCGGTCATGCTGTCTACGCTTACGACGACCATCAGAATGCCGTCTTTGGCCAGCATCTGCCGGTCACGCAGCACGGCATTCGTCACATCGCCGCCGATCGCGGTGCCGTCGACGTAGATCAGGCCGCCCGGACCTTTGCCGGTGATCTCGCCGTAATCCTGGCTAAACTCCATGATCGAGCCAGTCTCGGGCAGCAGCACCTGGTCGTTGGTGTAGCCCATGCTCAACGCCAGCTTGCGGTAAATCGCCATATGACGATAATCGCCGTGGAAAGGCACGACGTACTGAGGCCGCAACAGCGCCAGCGCCATCTTCAGCTCTTCCTGCGCGGCGTGGCCCGACACATGGATCGGTGACTCCGAGCCGTAGACGACCTCCGCGCCCAGCCGGTAAAGATTGTCGATGACCTTATGCACCGAGGTTTCGTTGCCCGGAATCGGCGTGGCCGACACGACCACCGTATCGCCCGGCTTGATCTTGACGTGCGGGTAGTCGCGGTTGGCCATACGGGCCAGCGCCGCCATCGGCTCGCCCTGGCTGCCGGTGCAGACCACCACAACCTCGTCGTCGCGATACTCGGACATCTGGCTGGGCCGAATCAGCACGCCCTCGGGCACGCGCAGATAGCCCAACTCCTGAGCGATGCGCACGTTGTTTTCCATCGAGCGACCGGCAGCCACGACCTTGCGCCCGTAGGCGTCGGCGGTGTCGATCACCTGTTGCACGCGCGAGATATTCGACGCAAAGGTCGCAACAATGATGCGGCCCTGCGCGATCGCGAAGATGCTGTCGAAGGCCTCGCCGATCACGCGCTCGCTGGGCGTCACGCCCTTGGACTCGGCGCGCACACAGTCGGTGAGCATCAGCAGCGGATTGCGACGGCCTAGCTCGGCCATCTTGGGCACATCGGTCGGCCAGTTGTCGACGGGCGTGTGATCAAACTTCCAGTCGGTCAGATACACGACCAGTCCGGCGGGCGTCGTAATGCCGAACGCGACAGCATCCGGGATCGAGTGCGCGATATGGAACGGCTCGATCGTGAACGGGCCGGCGGTGTACTTGCCGCCCGACTCGATCGTGCGACGCTCAACCTTGTCGAGCAGCTTGTGCTCTTTGAGCTTCGGCTGGATCAGGCCCAGCGTCAGCGTTGTGCCGTAGACCGGCGGGAGATCGATCAGCGGCAGCAGATAGGGCAGCGCGCCGATGTGGTCTTCGTGGCCGTGCGTGATAAACACGCCATGGATCTTGACCTTGCGCTCTTGTAGATAGGTCACATCGGGCAGGATCAGATCGACGCCGAGCATCTCATTCTCGGGAAACATCACGCCCATATCCAGAACGATCGCGTCGTCGCCGTACTCCAACACCCAGCAGTTGCGGCCTACCTCACCAGCGCCGCCAAGCGAAATAACACGTAATCGATTTTTTGACATATAAGAAGCAGAGCACGGCCCCTGCCGGCTCTTCGCTACTCCTTTCGCACGTTGTGTTTTTGGTAGTCCAACCGACTACCCAGGTTCTGCTTATCACCGGAACCGAGACTAGCCCTTCTTGCATTCGCCTTGATGTGATCGGCAAATAGCAAGCTCGATTCCGTTTGGTTAGTAATGTTTGAACAGGCCCTCACCCCGTCACTGCCGCGCCACCCCTTCCCCGCACGTCGGCGGGCTTCCGCCTCCGTTGCCGCAGGCGAGGGGAAGAGTCGGGCCGTTTTGTTCCTTTGTTCTCTTGTTCGTTTGTTCTTCGGTCCCGGTTCTAGGTTCTAAGTTCTAAGTTCTTCGTCCTTACCTCAGCCCTGCCCGATTCACGATCTCGGCGATCAGCTCGTGACGCTCGCCAACCCGTGCATAGATCGGAATGCGCGAGCGGCCAAACGCCTGACGATGCAGCCAGCGCAGCGTGCGGCTACGAATCTGGCAGATCTCGTCGTCGACCAGCACCTCGTAGTCGGGCGCTTTGGCCTCGGGATCGACGATGCGTACGCCTTTGATCGCTTTCCAGGGATACAGCACTTTGATCCCTTGCACCGTGTCGTATTCCAGGCCATCGTCGCGGACCACGTAGGTCGTGGACCATTCTTCCAGCAAGTTCCAGATCAGCAGCGGCGCGGCGACGATCAGCACAATGAACAGCAGCGCCGGAATCACCTGGCTCACGCTCAGACCATCGTTGATCGCGGCGGCGAGCGTGCTCGGCAGCCGAAGATAGCTCACGCTGACGTTCTCGGTGCTGAGCGCGTCGGGCAGCTTCCACAGCGCGAAGAGCCAGATAAGCAGCGCGCCCAGCATCAGCAGCAGCGTCGCACGACGACCATTCGAATCCAGGCGATATGTTTTCATCTGAAATAGTGCCTTATTTGCAAGTTTCGCGCCAGGTATTTCGCTAGAAAAGCGAAAGCTGCTCGGGCTCCTCCGGCGGCGCTTCTGGCTCGGGCGGCACGGCGATTCCGGCGGCTTCCTCGGCCAGAACTTGCTCCAAGCGATCAAGCAAGCGAGGGATTTTCCGTATATCGCGGATCGCGTCGGGCATGGCCGCCATATTACGCAGGACATAGGCCGGATGAAACAGCGGGATCAGCACACGGGTGCCGTCACGCTTAGCCTTGCCATGCACTCTGGTAATGCGCGCGCCCGGAAAGAACTTTTCCATCGAGAAGCGGCCCAGCGTCGCGATCAGCTTCGGCTGCAACAGATCGATCTGCCGCTCCAGATATCCGGCACAGGCTGCGATCTCTTCGGGCTGCGGATCGCGATTGCCTGGCGGTCGACACTTAACTACGTTGCCGATCCACACATCGTTGCGGGTCAGCCCGATCTCATCCAGCAGCTCTTGCAGCAACTGGCCTGCCTGCCCAACAAACGGACGGCCTTGCTGGTCTTCGTTGCGACCGGGAGCCTCGCCGATGAACATGATCTCGGCGTTGACCGGCCCCTCGCCTGGCACGGCCCGCGTGCGGCCTTTGTGCAGCGCGCATGCGGTACACGCGCGCACTTCGGCTTCGATCTCTTGCAGCGCCGCAAGAATAGTCTCGTAATCGCGTGTCTCGTCCATTATGTTAGCTTAAAAATTATACCAAATATTGGCACATTTGTTCAAGTACGAAAGAGTGGAGCGGCCTTGCGCATGTATTCGTAGCCCGAGTAGATCGTCAGCAGCACCGCGCCGATCATCAGCCAGTAGCCCAGGCTAAGCAAGATCGCCAGCACCTGATACACGCCGGTCGGCTCGAAGAGCGGCAGCAGCGCGGCATTCGGTGAGGGCGGAAAGCCCGCGCTCGCCGCGACCAGCATCCAGACGACCGCGATGATCGTGAGCAGCATCTTGTGCTTGCCCCACTTGTCGGCAGGAATCACCATACCCTCGGCGGCAGCGAACGAGCGCAGGCCCGTCACCACAAACTCGCGTACAATGATCACGATCGCGATCCAGGGCGATAAAATCCCGATCGCGACCATCGAGATCAGCGTTGCGGCGGTGTACACTTTATCCGCCGTGAGATCCAGAAAGATGCCAATGTTGCTGACCCAGCCGTAGCGGCGCGCAAGCCGGCCATCGACGGTGTCGGTAATTGCCATCACCACGAACAGCAAGGCGGCAGCGAATAAGCTCAGGTGTGTCCCCAGCAGGATCAGCACAACCAGTGGGATCGTTGCGACAAGCCGCGCGAAGCTCAATAGGTTGGCCGGATTTAATGGAACTTGCACAGACCGCTCCTCTATCGGAAACCGTCTCCAGTGTAGCTTATTCGGCACGACGCCGCAAGCGTGAGCAACGGCCCGCAGC